>JAGVEJ010000134.1 GCA_020058225.1 Candidatus Zixiibacteriota bacterium
GATATCTCCATAATAATCATCAGCTTTAATGGCATTGAGTTTATCGATGATTGCCTGAACAGCGCCATTAAATCTATTGATGAGGTATCATCGGAAATAATTGTCGTCGATAATGCTTCCCATGATGGTACAATTCAGCTTCTTGAAAATAAATATCCCAATATCAAACTAATAAAAAATAGCAAGAATCTTGGGTTTGCCGCCGCCGTCAATATCGGTCTGGCCAATGCCATTGGCCGCTTTATTCTATTACTAAATCAGGACATAAAGATTATCGGCCCTGCCATTCCTCAATTGACTAAAAGATTGACCATGTCTGATAAAATTGGAATCATCGGTCCTAAATTTATCGGATTTGATGGCAAATTGCAGAAATCATGCCGGGCATTCCCGAAATATATGGATCTGCTCTATGAATTCACCGGACTATCATATATTTTCCCGAAATCCAAAATATTCTCGCAATGGAAAATGGGATGGTTTGATCATGAAAGAGAACTTGAGGTTGATCAGCCGATGGGCGCGGCGATGATGTTTCGCCATGAACTTGTTGATAAAATTGGAATTTTTGATGAATCATTCCGGATATTTTTTAATGATGTGGATTTTTGTCGTCGCGCCAAAGAGGCGGGATTTGTCAATCTTTATTATCCCATAGCCGTGATAATGCACTATGGCGGGGGCTCGATTAATAAAATGAAACCCCGCATGATATTTGAGTCCCATTATTCGATGTTTAGGTATTTCAAGAAGTACAATAAATCGATATTCTCATTGCCGCTTTTATATTTCTGGGGCGGGAAACTGTTTATCGCCGCAATTTTTAGATGCATTTATCATTTGATTCGCGAAAAGTTATAGACTCTCATTTAATCAATAACATCTTTCTGGTCTGATGAAATCCGTTGCCATCCAGACTGTAAAAATAAATCCCTGATGGTACATCATGGCCGTCTTTATCTTTGCCATTCCATATATATTCATGCCATCCGGCGGGCTGATTATAAAGGCAATTTTCCGAAATACTCTGTCCGAGAAGATTATAAATATTCAAGCATATATCGGCTCTTGATGATAGCGAATACCTAATAACGGTTGATGGATTAAATGGATTTGGGTAATTTTGGAGTAGCGCAAACTCCGACGGCGCAATCCAATCCAATTCATCAACATCGGCGACAATTGATGGAATATAATTTGTCTGGGCAATAGTGTATCCATTTTTTATGGCGGTGACAGTATAAATTGAATAATAATCCAGATTGGCCGAAAAACTCCATATACCATTATTATCCGTTGAGCCTTGTTTTGATATATTTCCGTTGCAAGAAAGTTTGACAGATACGCCGGAAACCGGGGTCTGTCCCATTAGGGTTTTGACCTGATAGCCGAAGCTACCGGATTTCTCAATTGAGGCTACTAACGGCGAAGGCTTTTTGAGATATATTTTCATCGATGGATCCCCAAAATAGTTTTGGCCATATATCAAGTCGCGGAAATATGGATAATCAAACCATGATAAGTGCATGGCGTCAACCGGAGAGCCATAAGCATCGGTGAAGAGATGCTTCATAAATGATTTTTGAAGCAAATAACTGGAGTAAACCCACCCCCAGCGGGAGTTGGCTACCATCCCTATGGCGCCCGCTGAATCTATGGAAATCAATCTTTCCACAAGTGAAAAATCAGAACTTATGCCATTGATACTATCAAGATCATACCCTCCGCCATTACAGGCGAGGGAATAGTATAAAGATGTATGATTATTTTTAATCAAATCGTCCGTACTACCATGTGTGCTGACTGATGCCGATGTTATTACCAATGATGAAGGCGAACCTCCATAATTGGCCGACCTGACCACAAAACCATCTGCCCTGCCATGGGTAATAATATTAACTATTCCGAACCCTTCAGAGATTTTTTGAATTGACTGATATCCGGTGGCATTTGAGGGAGACGGATCAGCTCCGGAGGGAAATTCCACCGTTGTAAATGTGTCAATCAAAAATTGCTCGGGGTAAACCTCCGCTATGGCGTTATGCTGGCCGTTGGCGGGATAATCGCGCATTTCATCAGCCGTAAAAAATAAAGCCTTCATCAGGTAATCATAATTACCATCACCGGGACTGGTGTAAAAAGCGATTAATTTGCTGATAAACCTCTTGGCGGCTGATGGTGTCTTAACCGGAATTCTTCCCACTTTGAGATCAGTATCTAATTCCGGAGAATCATGCGTCGGCTCTCCCCAGATGCCATCGCCGTCAAGATCGTAAGTGCCGTCAAGCTCGGAATAATAAAGGTCTGACGGCATCAAGTCCTGCTTGTCGGATGGTGGTACATTGGCATTATAGTAAAGCATATAGCGGGGAGGGATAATTTCATCATCGCCGCCCAGCATAACATAAATTCCACCGGATTGCCGGAAGTCTTTCAGATAATTTCTAATTTTTTCTGCCTTATCTACTCCGGAATATTTGGCATAGATAGAATCGGTCAATGCCAAAGCAGTGGAAATCCCCAGAATATTTTTGAATTCGATAAATTCTCCAAAGCTTTCGGCAAACGAAGGGGATGTTATGATTACATACTGATTCCCCAAAGGAATACCATAAATCGATTGAGTTGATACTGAAGGAGTAATATTTGGAACATCGCTATGATTATTGATTGATTCGTTCGGCCATTCTGCCGGCAGGACTTCTATGTCCTTTAATAAAGATATTTCGCTGTTGAATAATAGATTGTTGCCATTATCAAGACATATTAAAAGCAATCCCACGGTGTAATAGCGGCCATCGCCGGACTTGATCTCATCAATTGAATAAACGGGACCCGATAGAGCGCTTGCATCTCGTTGAAAGGAGTCTTTATATTTTTTTTCAATATCAGTAATAGCGTTATCAAAATCCGCTATTTTTGATGGTATCTTGCCGACGGAAATTTGATTCTCGGGTCTTATAAAAAAATCAGACTTTGTCAATGGAACAGGTGATTTAACATAGACAACTTTAATCGGTATTGAGAAATCCTTATTTATTATCAGCGAACCGGCCTCAGGATATTGAAAATGGAAATCCCCGGTGATAATTGAAATAGAATCCTGCGAAAATCTCCAAAAATTGGTTTCTGAATAAAGTATGGCGGGGATTAGTAGAAAGATTAGACTATACCCCAATATCGATATTTTCTTTTTCAACAATTTCAACCCTTTTGTTTCAGTTCGAATCTTCAGAGAATTAATGCAACATGTCTGCCCCGATAAAAATGATAAAAGTCTAATACAAATTCAGTATTTTATTGTTAGACAATAGATTATGATTCATTGTAGAAAACCGACAGAAATAGGAATATGGTAAACAGACAAAAATGAGGGAGTATCCCGACACGATATAGATATTATTTTGTGTTTTTTTATGATTATTTCAAAATAGGTGAATTCCAGAACAAATTAATAGTTTAAACAGTTGCCCCCCCGCATTTAATTTATTTTCCTTATTCATTGAAAATAAAGGCCTTACGGTCAATAAAAATTCAAATTTCCGCTTGACTTCAAATTCAAAAATGTTAAGATTAGGGAAAATTGTGGTGAAAAATGGAGTAAAGTGGAGGAGCCTCTGGTGGATGGCTTTTATGGCCAATATAATGTGGTGATGGATGAGAAAGGGAGAATAATTCTCCCCGCCAGATTACGGCCATCATTTCAGGAAGGCGCTCAGGAGCCGGATAATTTTATCCTTACCAAGGGGCTTGATGGATGTCTCGCTCTATATCCACGCAAGCAGTGGGAGCAGATTCAGCAAAGGCTGGGTTCGCTCAATTTTACAAGGAAAGATTTCAGATATTTCAGCCGCTTGCTTCATTCTGCGGCTGTAACGATCATATTGGACCGCCAGGGAAGACTGCTGATACCGGCCCATTTAAAAGAGGAAGCTTCTTTGGATAAGGACATCCTTGTGATAGGCAACTACCGTTGGATTGAGTTCTGGAATCCTCAAATCTATAGACAATATATTACCCAGTATGGTCAGAGTTATGAAGAAGTAGCGGAAAGGCTATTTGACATCGACAGCTGGCAAAAGGAATGAGTCATTTCATCTGCCGGTTCTGGCCGAGGAAGTGGTGAAGCTTCTCGTAACCCGACCCGACGGAACGTATGCCGACCTTACTTGTGGTGGTGGCGGGCATATGAAGTATGTATCGGGGGCTTTATCGGAGAAGGCTATTCTGGTCGGTGTTGACCGCGACTCTGATGCCATTTCAGCGGTTTTGGAAAATCTAAAATCAATTCCGCAAGAATTTAAGGTTTTTAATCTGACCTTTGCCCGGTTGGAGGATATGGCTGAAAAATCAGGGATTGGCCAATTCGATGGTTTTCTCATCGATTTGGGCGTGTCATCGCACCAGATAAATACCCCATATCGCGGTTTTTCGTTTATGCATGATGGTCCGCTTGATATGAAAATGGGTTTCGAATCTAAACGCTCCGCCTTGGAAATAATTAATTACTCGTCCGAAAGAGAACTGATCTCGATTTTTAGGGAATTCGGGGAAGAAAAGAAAGCGGGAAGGTGCGGTCGAGCAATTATTCAAGCGAGGGAAAAGCATCAAATAAAAACCACTTTTCAGCTCGTTGAGATATTAAGACCGGTTTTGCCATTTAGAGAATTGAATAGCTCCTTGGCAAGAATATTCCAAGCCATAAGAATTACTGTGAACGATGAGTTGAATCAGCTAAAGGAAGTATTATCAAAGGTTTTGAGTTATTTGACCGTCGGTGGGCGATTGGTGGTGATTTCATATCACTCGCTTGAAGACCGCATAGTCAAGCGGTTTATGATGGGAAAGGCCAAGGGGTGTATTTGTCCCCCCAATTTTCCGGTATGTGCCTGTAACAAAAAGCCGGAAGTGAAAATTTTGACCAAGAAAGCAGTCCGTCCCTTGGAAGAGGAAATCATGATGAATATCCGCGCTCGCTCCGCCAGACTAAGGGCAGTTGAGAAACTGGGGTAAATCGGCAATGAAAATATCTGTTCAGCGATATCAGGCAACCGATAGGTTAAAGAAATCATTTAGCCGAAGAATGGTCTCTTCACGGGTGGTGCTTCCATTTCTCGTTGTAATAGCCATAATTCTTTTCGCCTGTTTTCATGTCTGGCAGAGAGTTCATGTCCTAAATCTCGGGAAAGAAATAAGCCGTCTCGAAAAAGAAAAGGTAATTCTCAACGACCTTCTGAAAAAAAGTTCCTCCGATATAATGGAACTGACCCGGGTGAGCCGGATAGAAGAGATTGCCATGGGAGAGATGGGAATGGTCAGAGGCGGAACGGATAAAATGTTCACACTTGAGGTAAAGAGAGCGGAAGTGAAAAAGGATGATTTGGATAATGTGGTTTCGTCTCTAAAAAAATTGGCCGATAATCTGCCGGTTATTAATGAAAGCAAAGCCGAAACCGCCGGAGTATTTGAGATAGATGAAAATTGATATTCGGAAACAAAGGTTGATTGCGCTATGTGTTATTGCCTCTCTGGCGGTATTGGCGCTTGTTTATCGTTTGGTCGATATACAGCTTTTGCATGGCAAGGAATATAGCGACATTGCCATTAAACAATCTACGGGACGCATGGATATTGCCGCCGAAAGAGGAATTATATATGATCGGACAGGCCGCCCCCTGGCAATTAATATCATCAAGAATGCGCTTTTTGCCCAGGCCGCCGACCAGAAGGAAATAGACAATATCTATTCCTATCTTGATAGATTGTATGGTAAGCCTTCCGGCTTTTCCCTGCGAAAATATGATCTTGAAGTCAACAAATTTCAGTGGATAGATCGGCGTCTGCCGGATGATTTGGCAGATAGAGTGCAGAGCGATACAATTCCGGGTCTATATATAACCAAAGAGCAGGCGCGCGATTATCCTTTTCCCGATGTTGGGCGTCAACTTTTGGGATATACCGACATTGATGGCAAGGGGATTGCCGGAGTAGAATATAGTTTCGATTCAATACTTGCCGGATATGCCGGTCAGCTGGAATACTTGAGAGATGGGCAAAGAAATACCTACCGATTGAGAGAATTCCCGCTTATTCAACCGGTCCCGGGCAATTCCATAAAATTGACGTTGGATTGGTATCTGCAGGAGATTGTCGAGCAGGAATTAAAGGCCGGCGTAATAGAGCATAATGCTCTTGAGGGATCAGCGGTTTTTATCGACTGCGCTACCGGAGAAATTCTGGCCGCGGCAGATTTTATCAATGATGGAAAAAACGAAGCAGTAAAACTTCACGCTATCAGCAATGTTTTCGAGCCAGGTTCAGTTTTTAAGATTTTTACGGTGGCGGGAGTTCTTGATGCCGGCTTGGTTAATCTCAATGAAAAAATCTATTGTGAAAATGGCGCATGGAGGATAGGTCCCCGCACCTTGCATGATGACCATGGACAGGGATGGTTAACACCGCAGGAAATCATTGAAAAATCCAGTAATATAGGCACCGCCAAAATGGCCCTGCGGCTTGGAGGCAAGAGCCTTTATGATACGGCGCACAAATTTGGATTTGGGATGCGATATTTCATAGGACTTCCGGGCGAGGCATCAGGTTCCGTCTCAAAGCCGGTTAGCGGAAAAAAGAATGATGAATGGTCGGCCTTTAATACCTCCGCCCTTGCCATGGGGCATTCGGTATCTGTGACAGCTTTACAGCTTGCCGCCGGTATTGCCGCCGTAGCCAATGGCGGCAATCTGCTCCGTCCGGCATTGATTAAATCGATTTCCGATTGCAGTGGAAATATTGTGAAGAAGTCCTCTATTGATGCTATTTCTCATGTCATCAAACCCGAAAGCTCATCGTTATTGCGGCAATTCATGCGGGGTGTGGTTGAAAGAGGAACCGCTCAGCGCGTAAAATCGGATATTGTGGCCATTGCTGGAAAAACAGGAACCGCTGAGGTCGCTGATTTGGTGCATGGTGGTTACAAGAAAAATAAATTTGTGGCATCATTTCTGGGATTTTTCCCTTACGAAAACCCCAAAATTGCCGGCGTTATAGTATTGCATGAACCCGAACCGATTCACTATGGTGGATTTACCGCGGGACCCATTTTCAAAAATATCGCTGAAAAATATACCCTTGCCAACTCGGAGAAATTAAAACCGCCCAAAAAGCTATTTGCCGATAATAAGAACATTACCCTTGAAGGAGCGCCTGACTTTGTGGGTTGCGAAATTTCTCTGGCTATGGAATCAGCCGCCCATAATGGAATATCCTTAATAGGTAATTCCGAAAAAGGGATAATTGTATGGCAGTATCCGCCGGCAGGAAAGAAAGTCCCCGGAAATAATAAGATAGCTGTTGTGATCAAAGATGATTCTCTCAGCATGCCAATTTTATCGAACCTGACCGGTCTGAATGTTCGAACCGCTATGGCCATGCTTGATTATCATGGGATTGTGTTCGAAATCGAGGGGAGCGGTATAGTCCAAAACCAGGAACCTCCCCCAGGAACCATAATAGACAGTGTTATTAAATGTCGGTTAATATGTAGTAATGAGCTAATAAATGAAGATTCAACTGAAGAACTTGATTAACGCCGTTAGCGGCATCAAACTGATCGGCAGGGATGATATTATTATTGAGGGTATAGAATATGATTCCCGTCGTATTCGCCCCGGGATGCTATTTGCGGCCATTCCGGGATTTAAAGTGGATGGGAAAATGTTCCTCAATGATGCCATCAAAAATGGCGCCGTGGCCGCAATATCTGACACTGCCCTTAATGTGGACATACCGGTTATTGTTGCTTCTTCTCCAAGAAAGACTCTATCGGATATTGCCGCCTGCTTTTATGGCTTCGCCGGAAAAAAACTGAATATTGCGGGAGTAACAGGCACCAATGGAAAAAGCACTTCCGTCTATTTAATTAAAAAAATTATTGAGACATCCGGCAAAAAGACGGGAATGCTGAATTCACTTGTCTATGATACCGGAAAAGCAAAATACAAAGCCGAGAGAACTACTCCGGAGTCGCTTGATGTGCAAAAATATCTGCATGACATGAAAGACGCCGGTTGTGAATGGGGAGTAGTGGAAGTATCCTCCCATGCTCTGGTTTTAAGCCGGGTGGAAAACATTGATTTTAGGATTGGGCTTTTTACCAATTTCAGCCGTGACCATCTTGATTTCCATCACACCATGGATGAGTATCTTGCGGCCAAGAAACTGTTTTTAGACAAGCTGAGCGGCGACAAGAAGATTGCCGTGATTAATAAAGATGTCCCCGAATTCGAAAGCTTCATAACTGATGCCCAATGCCCGGTGGTAACATACTCCGCCATGAATAACAGAGCCGACATAATGGTACAATCGCCGGAGCTTCTTTTGGATAAAACAAATTTTGAACTTATCACACCTCAGGGAAAACTGTCGGTTTCTATGAAATTATTGGGTCGGTATAATGTTTCCAATGTTGCCGGCGCCGCGGCTGTTGGTCACGCTCTGGGACTGAATCTAAACACTATTGCACAGGCTTTGGAAACAGCCGATCCGGTTCCAGGCCGGTTTCGACCGATAAATTTTGGACAACCGTTTGCCGTGATTGTTGATTATGCTCACACACCGGATGGAATCGAGCGGTTATGTCAGTCTGCTCGGGAAATCACCCCCGGCAAAATGATGATTCTATTCGGATGCGGCGGCGATAGGGATAAGGGCAAAAGACCATTGATGGGTGAATTGGCAACGAGATTATCCGATTTTGCAGTGATAACATCAGATAATCCCCGCACCGAGAATCCGCTGAAGATAATTGATGATATTCTCCCTGGAGTCAAGAAGGAAAACTATATCGTAATCCCCGATAGGCGGGAGGCCATTCGCGAAATAATCAAGCGCGCCTGCAAAGACGATTCAATTTTATTGGCGGGAAAAGGAGCCGAGGATTATCAGGAAATTGGAACTACCAAATTTCCATTTGAGGATACCCTTGAGGCGGGAAAGGCATTGGAAGAGCTTGGCTTTAAGAAGGAAGCATCGAGGTGATAAAGTTGGATTTTGCAACTCTGGCTAAAGAAGTTGATGGGAAGCTGTTTGATGAACGGTATGGCGCGGACATGTTTGAAGGTGTTTCGATCGACAGCCGTAATGCCATGCCCAATCAGCTTTTCATAGCCATCCGCGGTGAAAATGATGATGGCCACAGATATATTGATAACGCTTTGAGAAATGGAGCCGTCGGCTTGCTTGTAGTGCAGGATTATTTGGCGCAAAATGCCAATATCGCCAATGTTCCCATCGTGATGGTGAAAGATACTCATCAAGCCATGCTGAAATTAGCCTCCCAATATCGCCGCAAACTCAATGCGAAATTTATCGCCATCACCGGATCGAATGGCAAAACCACGACCAAAGAAATAACCTATGCCATGATAGCCTTAAAGCAGACGCGAACCTACCGTTCCCCGGGGAATCTTAATAATCTCTTTGGTCTTCCGTTAGCGCTGTTTTCCATTCCATCGGATACACTATATGGGATTTTCGAATTGGGCATCTCAACCCCCGGTGAAATGACACAGTTGGCAGGTATAGTGCAACCGGAGTTAGCGCTGATTACCAATATCGGTCCAACCCATCTGGCGACACTTGGTACAGTTGAGAATGTTGCCGAGGCCAAATTGGAGCTGATCGATTCAATGGATAAGAATCGACCGGCCATTCTAAATGCCGATAATCTGACGCTCATGAAGGCGGCCCTAAAGAGAAACAGACAGTTTATCACGTATGGTATAGAGACTGATGCCGATTTTATGGCACGCAGAATTGGCATTTCCGATGACGGCTACCCGCTTTTAAATATTGATGGCGAGATAATAAAATTACGCCTTTTCGGGGAACATCAAGCCTATAACATACTTGCCGGATATGCTGTTTGCAAAGTATTGGGCATTGATATTAGGCCCATTGAACTGAATGAAATAGACTACCGGTCAACGCCATATCGCGGAGAAATTGAAAATTTCAATGGCCTGACAATCATTGCAGATTGTTACAATGCCAATCCGGTTTCCTTGAAATCCGGACTGGAGTCTTTTCATAGATATATAAACAGTAATGCCATGCAAAATAAAAAAGGCATTGCAGTAATTGGCGATATGCTGGAGTTGGGGGAGAAATCTCCATTATTTCATAGCGAGATAGGTTCCCTGATTGCCGGATTGAATTTTCCGATAACGATAGTTGTCGGAAAATTATCAGAGGAGATATATACATCGGCCATAGCCTCAGGGCTAAGTGCAAACACGATAATCCATTTTGTAGAGGTGGAACAGGCCGGAGCGTTTTTATCCCGAATAATTAACAAGGGCGATGTTGTTTATTTTAAAGCATCGCGCGGTATTGGATTGGAAAAAATCATCACACTCTTGAAAGGCACAGCCTTCAGGCAGAATTGATATGTTGTACTATCTTTCTATATATTTGACTCAGTACATCTCAGGATTCAATCTCTTCCGTTATATAACAACGCGTGCGGCGGCGGCTACTATAACGGCGATACTGATATCGCTGCTGCTTGGCCCATTGTTTATCAGAATTTTAAAAAGATATCAAATCAAGGAAAAAATTAGAGCCGAAGGTCCGCAGACACATCTCGTCAAAGAAGGTACCCCCACCATGGGCGGCATAATTATACTGGCGGCTATCATTATACCTACCCTTCTATGGGCGGATATCACTAACTACTTTATCCTGATGGTTCTCCTGGTTACAATATGGCTTGGTATGATTGGATTTATGGATGATTATCTCAAGGCGGTAAAACATCAGGCAAAGGGAATGGTGGCTCGAAAAAAACTAATCGGGCAGATTTCATTGGGTCTGATATTCGGATTAATTCTCACTCTTCTCCCGCCCAATTCGAGTTTTGACGGTACTACCGGAATACCGTTTTTCAAAAATTACATTCTTTCTTTGGGAATCTTATATGTGCCGTTCATTGCTATGGTGATTACTGGTTTTTCAAATGGCGTCAATCTTACCGACGGGCTTGATGGTCTTGCCATCGGTCTGTCCGGAATCTGCTTTGTTGCTTTCATGGCATTGACCTATGTGGCCGGCCGTGCCGACTTCTCGAATTACTTGCAGATTGAATATGTTCCTGGCGCGGGGGAGATGGCGGTCTATTGCGGCGCCGCCATTGGAGCGGCGGTTGGATTCTTGTGGTTTAATTCCCACCCGGCCGATGTATTTATGGGCGATACCGGCGCTTTGGCATTGGGCGGCGTCTTGGGTGCAATTGCCATTTTAATAAAAAAAGAATTGCTTCTGGTGGTTGTCGGCGGAGTGTTTGTACTGGAAGCCCTATCAGTGATAATACAGGTACTATCATATAAATACCGTGGAGGAAAGCGGGTGTTCAAGATGGCGCCATTGCATCATCACTTTGAACTACTGGGATGGCCGGAGACCAAGGTAGTGATACGTTTTTGGATTATCGGCGCTTTGTTCGCACTTATGACGCTCGCCACATTAAAAATACGATGACGACAAAAGACAGAGTAAGAGGAAGAAAAGTCGGCATAATCGGAATGGCCCGTTCCGGTATGGCCGCCGCACGCCTGATTCGCAAGATGGGAGGTGTACCGTTCATTTCGGAAGTTAAAAGCGAGGAGCAATTGGCATCCAAACTATATGATTTGAAAAAGGACGGCATTGAGTACGAAACCGGCGGGCATACGGAACGATTGCTTCAATCCGATTATATCATTCTATCGCCGGGTGTGTCTCAAACCATTCCGATTTTTAAAGATATCTCCTCAGCCGGAATTCCCGTCTTTTCTGAGATTGAACTGGCATCATGGTTCTGCCGTGGAAAAATAATTGCCATCACCGGCTCCAATGGCAAAACAACAACGACCAGCTTGATGGGGGCTATTCTTTCCGCCGGAGAAGTCAATAATGTCGTATGTGGGAATATTGGTTCCCCGTTCGCCGACTGCGTCCTCGATATTCCGTCTGACGGTTATGCTGTGGTAGAGGTTTCTAATTTCCAGTTGGAAACAATTGAGGAATTCCGGCCGTTTATTGCGATGATTCTCAATTTATCCCCCGATCATCTTGACCGATATGAGAGTTTTAATGAATATAAACAGGCAAAATATAGAATCACCGAAAATCAAACTTCATCAGAGTACTTAATCTTGAATGCCGATGATGCCGAGACGACAAACGACAATATTGAGACTGATGCAACCAAGATTCTTTTTTCAACCGAAAGAATATTGCCATCGGGAGTCTATATTAATGGAAAAACGCTGACGGCCAGAATTGATAATAATATCCATGAGATTATTGATATAAACAAAATCAAAATACCCGGGCCGCATAATCTTCAAAATGCGGCGGCGGCATCTTTGGCCGCTTTATTGATAGGAATCAACCCGCAGGATATTGCCCGCGCCCTTGAAACATTCCCGGGAGTGGCTCATCGACTCGAAGACGCCGGAATGGTGGCGGGAATCAAATTCATCAATGATTCCAAGGCCACCAATGTCGATTCCGTTTGCTATGCTCTGCGCTCAATCAATACGCCGATTTGTCTGATTGCCGGCGGAAGAGATAAAGGCGGGAGCTATCGCCCTATTATTGATTACGGCAAGGGGAAGATAAAAGAGATAATATTGATTGGTGAAGCCAGAGGAAAAATATTTGAAGCTCTCGGCAAAACCTTTCCCGTGCAGTTTGCAGAGTGTATGGAGGAAGCGGTAAAAAAAGCATTCAATTCGGCTTCCCCCGGCGAGACGGTGCTATTGTCGCCGGCCTGTTCCAGCTTTGATATGTTTACCAACTTTGAGGATCGCGGCGAGATATTTAAAAAGGCCGTGATGTCCTTAAAGAACGACCATGAAAAGGTTCATAACGCAGGATTGAAAAAATAGCGATGGATAAGAAACTGTTTTATGGCGCTTTGTGTCTTCTTGTAATTGGCATGGTGATGGTTTATTCATCATCATCGGTTATGGCTCAGAGTCGCCATGGCTCCCAGATTTATTTTCTCCAAAGGCAGTTAATGTGGCTTATAATAGCTTTAGTGGCGGGATGGGTCGTAGCAAAAGCCGATCTTAAAAAATATTCAGCCTATTCCGTGCCATTAATATTTCTAACCCTGATAATGCTTGCCTTGGTATTCATCATGCCGGCGCGCAATGGTTCGCATCGCTGGCTGTTTTTGGGACCATTCTCCATTCAACCTTCCGAAATATTCAAATTGGTGGTTATATATTATCTGGCATTTTCACTATCTCAGAAGAAACGGAATATCGAGCATTGGAGGCAGGTAGTCTTTCCCTATGCGCCGCTGATCGGCAGTGGAATTATTTTAATCATTCTTGAACCCGGATTAGGTTCGGCTTTAACGACAGCATTGACAGCGCTAACCATATTGTTCCTTGCCGGAGTAAGAGTACGGCATCTGGCAATTCTTATTGTTCCCCTTGCCGGTCTCGCTTCATTTATGGTTTTCGTTCTTGGATATAAGAAAGCCCGCGTGATTGATTATCTATCGGCTGTGGAAAATCCGCTGACAGGGAGCTATCAGGTCAAGCAAGCCGCATTAACGCTTGGAGCGGGAAATATTTTTGGGGTTGGACTGGGCAATGGGCGTCAAAAATTATTTTTCCTCCCCTACCCCCATACTGATTTTATATTTGCCTCAATCGGAGAGGAGCTTGGCTTTGTCGGACTTTTGGTAATATTGTCTCTGTTCGCCTTTATTCTTTTCAGAGGAATCAAAATAGCTTTATTTCAGCCGGATAAATTTGGATATCTTTTAGCTATGGGAGTCACCTTGACTCTCATGATTGCCATTTTAATAAATATTGGAGTAGTCACCTCACTGCTTCCTACTACCGGAATCCCTCTGCCGTTTCTTTCCTATGGCGGTTCAGCCCTGGTTGTATCGGTTGTCTCAGTGGCCGTTTTACTCAATCTCTCGCAAAGGAAAGGGATGATTGCACGATGAGACGGATTAAGGCGATATTCGCAGGAGGTGGAACCGGTGGTCATCTGTCGCCGGCTCTTGCTATTGCCAATAAGCTAAAGTCGCGTTTAGAACCCGGGTTTGAAACGGAGTTTATATTTGTAGGGACGCGTCGCGGTCTGGAATACCGAATCAGAGACAAGTTGGGATTTCCTTTGGTATTAATAAATATCCGCGGCATCAGTCGGTCGTTGTCATTATCAAATATAGCCGTGCCGTTTTTATTGGTTGGGGCATTGGCAAAATCAATTGGCCTTATGATACGATTCAGCCCGGATATTATAGTCGGCACCGGCGGGTATGTTATGGGCCCAGTACTTATGGCGGCGTCAATAATGAACAAACCACGGGTTATTCAGGAACAAAATTCCTATCCCGGGGTAACCACTCGTAAACTGGCTTCAAAGGTTGATAGAGTATTCCTCGGTTTTGGTTCTGCCAAAAAGTATTTGAATAAAAAGGCACATACCATTGAGACGGGAAATCCGATCAAGGAAGTAATCGGTCGAATTCCAAAAGAAGAAGGCAGAAAATATTTCGACATAGACAATAACAAAAAAGTCATTTTAATTTTAGGCGGAAGTCAGGGCGCTACAGCCATCAATAGGAATATACTTCGCAGTATTAATGAATTACCGGAGAAATTTCATTTAATTTGGCAAACAGGCGAAAGGGATTACAAGGAAGTAGCCGCACAAGCGGGCGGCAAGGTTTTTGGCCGCTCCCTTTTTCCTTTTACTGATTGTATCGAGATGGCTTATGCCGCCGCCGACCTCGTGATAGCCCGAGCCGGCGCTTTGACTCTTGCGGAAATAATGGCCGCCGGGTTGCCGTCTATTCTTGCTCCATATCCGTATGCCGCCGGCGATCACCAGAGGAAAAATGCGGAATCTTTTGTCAATTCCGGCGCCTCGGTGATGTACGATGATAGCAAACTTACAAATATCGCCCTTCTCTCTGAGGCGGCAAGGCTATTTGATAATGGAGAGAACGATAAGATGGCGTCTGCATGCAATGCTATGCGGTCGAAAAGAGATAAAAGCGCCGTTGATATGATTACGGATGAAATACTAAAATTACTCAACATCGGGAGCGCCAGTGAAAGCAGAAACGGCAGTACAGTCAAGGTTTGAGGGAAGACCGATGATATTCGGAAAATTCAAGGAATTATTCTTTGTCGGAATCGGCGGCGCCGGAATGTCCGGTATTGCTGAAATATTGCATAATCTCGGCTACAAGGTCAGCGGTTCCGATATTTCCCCCAGCGAGGTTACCGAATATATGGAGCAGATCGGTATCAAAATTTATCCCCAGCATGAAATGGGCAATATCGGGACATCCAATGTTGTGATAATATCTTCTGCTGTCAGCAATGATAATCCTGAGGTGATTGAGGCCAAACAAAGGGGTATTCCGGTGATAAAACGAGCCGAGATGCTTGGTGAGTTGATGCGGCTTAAATATTCCGTCGGAATCGCCGGTACACATGGCAAAACCACCACTACCTCGATGATTGGCAAGATTATGGCTGATGCCGGATTGGACCCGACCGTTATTGTCGGCGGCATTGTCGCAGGGCGCGGCTCTGGCGCATCTTTGGGCGCAGGCGATTATCTGATCGCCGAGGCCGATGAGTATGATAAATCATTTCTATCAATGTTTCCCTCCATGGCGGTCATCACAAATATCGAGCCGGACCATCTTGATTGCTATGACGGCATGGAAGACCTTGAAAACTCATTCCTGAATTATATGAATCGTGTTCCCTTTTTTGGTCTCGTTGTTTACTCCGCCGATGATCCAACCCTTTTTCGACTTCAGAAAAGAATTACCCGTGCCTCAACCACATTTGGATTCGGCGAGCATTCTGACTATCAGGCCGTAAACCCTCAGTACAAAGAAAGCGGTTCTTCATTCCATGCTTTCCGACGTGGAGAAAAGTTTGGTGAAGTGTATCTAAATGTCCCCGGGCGGCATAATATCCTAAATGCGATGGCATCAATTGCGGCCACATCCGAATTGGAAATACCTTTTGAGACGATTGCCGAGTCATTGAATAAATTTAGAGGTGTCGGGCGCCGCTTTGAAATAAAGGCAATTGAGAATGACATAATGATCGTCGATGATTACGCCCATCATCCCACGGAAATAATCGCCACGATTGAAACCGCCCGGCAGTCATATAAACGTCGTGTTATTGCCATATTCCAGCCGCACCTATTTAGCCGCACCAAACAATTTTATCGGGAATTTGCGGAGGCATTGCATCGCGCTGATATAACATTTCTGGCAGATATATATCCTGCTCGAGAGAAACCCATGGAAGGGGTTACATCCGAAATGATCTCTTCGTACGCCATCCAACGGGGATATGATAATATAAAATATATCGGAGTTAAAGAAAACGCCGTTGATGAGGTGAGCGCCGTTGCCAAACAGGGCGACATAATTATCACCATTGGCGCCGGAAGCATAACCAGAGTAAATCCGGCAATAATCGGGAGACTGCAAAAGAGATGATATTGCGCATCCGCTGGCCATTTATGGTAATGGGATTAATGCTTCTGCTTATGACGGGAGCATGCGCCTATGCCTATTTTTCTGATATTTTCATTCTGCGGAATGTGCGGATTACGCCCGATAAATATGCTGATGCTCTTGCCGAGATGAATATCCTCTTAGGGAAAAATATATTTCTTGCGCCCATCGATGATGCTTTATCATACCTGCTTTACAGTCATCCGGCCGCAAAGGCGGATTTGCACTACCGGCTTCCCAATACGGTCACGATTGATGTCACTGACTTCGTCCCCATCGCCCTAACGCTGGGTCCGGATAGAACGACTATGTATGGCCTTGATGATAACGGCAGATTGCTTCCTGTCGAAAAGCCGGAACAAAGATTTGAATTGCCCCTTATTACCGGAGTTAAAACCGGTTCGATGTATCAAAGAATTAGAGATGACAAATTGCAGATAATTATGAACCAGTTGGGTAGATTACGTACGGATGAAAATGATTTCTATCATGCCGTCTCATTGATTGATTTGCCTTCAGGGGACTCAATTATTGTATATTCCGACGGGCTTCCTTTTTATATGGTAATGTACCCCGATGGTTTATATAACAATATTGTAAAACTGAAACAATTCTTGCTTGGATTTAATCCCGATCTGAAAGAGACAATCAAGCTCGATTTCAGATCTAACGGACAAATAATAGCCTTGAAAAAAGAAGTAAAAGAAGACACCAAAAAAAATGTCAGAGTCAAGAATAATAACGGGCATTGATATCGGCACAACCAGAGTTCGCGCCCTGATTGTTGAGAGCGATGAAAAAGGAATGCCGCTTTTTCTGGGTTATGGAGCGGTTGCGGCGGTCGGTTTAAGGCGCGGTGTAATTGTGAACTTGGAAAAAACAGTGCAATCCATTTCCAAGGCCGTTGAAGATGCCGAAATGACGGCGGGATCACACGTGGATTCAGCCATTGTGGGAATTGCCGGAGACCATATTAAATCGATTAACAGTCAAGGAGTAATTGCGGTGTCGCGTGCCGACAATGAGATCGGCGAAATTGATGTAAAGAAGGCCATTGAAGCCGCCAGCGCCGTTGCTATTCCTGCTGATAGAGAGATAATACATGTTTTACCACAGCAATATACAATTGATGAACAATCCGGAATAAAGAATCCGGTTGGAATGACCGGAGTCCGTCTGGAAGTTAATGTCCATATTGTTACGGCGGCGATTACCTCCGCCAAAAACATTTATCGCTCACTTGAAAGATGTGAAATAAATGCAGAGCATCTGGTCTTGCAATCATTGGCATCATCTTATGCCGTCATCGGCAGTGAAGAACAAGAAATGGGCGTGGTTTTGATTGATATTGGCGGCGATATCAGTGATGTGGCGGTTTTCTATGATGGCTCCATACGGCATTCCGGCGTAGTTCCTCTGGGCGGAAAGAATGTTACCAATGATATTGCTATTGGATTGAGGACTTCTGTTGAGCAGGCGGAGCAGTTGAAAATAGTGCACGGCTCGGCTATGACATCGCTCGTCGATCCGGATGATATGATGGAAGTAACCGGCATGGCGGGAAGAGCTTCGAGAAGCATTTCTCGCAATGTTCTGGCATCAATTATAGAGCCCCGCATGGAAGAGATATTATCGCTGGCGGCAAGGGAGATAAAAAAGGCCAATCCCCCCGAAGCGCTGGCCGCGGGCGCCGTCTTGACGGGAGGCGGAGCTTTATTGCCGGGAGTTGTGGAGTTGGCCGAGCAAATACTTAATATGCCGGCCAAATTGGGCATTCCCCACGGTATCGAGGGGATTCCCGAAAATATGAACACACCCGAATTCGCAACCATGATTGGATTGGTAAATTATGGATTCCGCCATGGCGCCGATCTTGATTCCGGACGCAGCAGGATAAGAGGGATTTTCAAAAGGATTGAAAATTGGTTTAGTGGAAATTTTTAATATTATGGAGGAGTAACCGATGAGTGACCAAGGATTAAAATTTGACTTTGGTGATGAATTGGCACGGTTCGCCAAAATCAAAGTTGTAGGAGTTGGAGGCGGTGGCGGAAATGCCATTAGTCGGATGATTGAGGCAGGAATGTCCGGCGTAGAATTTATTGCCATTAATACCGATGCTCAGGTGCTGGATAACAATCCTGCCGGCAAAAAAATTCAAATCGGCAAAAGGCTCACAAAGGGTCTTGGAGCTGGAGCCAATCCGGATGTTGGCAAGAAAGCTATTGAGGAAGATCGCGAAGAGGTTGCCGCCGCATTATCCGGAGCTGATATGGTTTTTGTCACGGCCGGAATGGGTGGCGGAACCGGAACCGGAGCGGCGCCGGTTGTCGCCGAAATTGCCCGTCAGCAGGGAGCCTTGACCGTTGGTATTGTTACCAAGCCTTTCATATTCGAAGGACAGAAACGCAACGAGAAAGCGGAGGCGGGATTAAAGGAATTAAAAGAACGCGCTGATACGGTAATTGCCATACCCAATGAAAGACTTCTGGCCATCGTGGATAAGGGAACCCGCCTTACGCAGGCATTTGCCATCGCCGATGAAGTCTTGCATCAAGCTACGAAAGGTATTTCCGAGCTGATTACTGTCCCCGGTTTAATAAATTGCGACTTTGCCGATGTCAGAACCGTTATGATGGAGAAAGGCGGCGCCTTAATGGGTACCGGTATTGGTACCGGCGAGGAACGCGCCGAAGCGGCGGCCCGACAGGCTATATCTTCGCCATTATTGGAGAATCTTTCGATATCAGGCGCCAAGGGGGTCTTGATAAATGTCACAGGCGGCGAAGATATGACCTTGTTTGATGTCAATACCACCACCTCAATTATTTACAAGGCGGCCGGACAGGATGCCAATATTATTTTTGGCGCCGTAATTGATCCAACACTAACCGACCAGATGATAGTAACTGTGATAGCCACGGGATTCAATCATCAATCAGAATCAATGCCTGCCGAAGAAGAGCGGGAATTTATGCCGCAGTCTTCACCCGGAAAAGAGATGTCTCTCTTCCCCGAAGCAACGGCATTCCCAATACGAAAAATTATAAGTGGAGGAAATGGTGGCAATGGGGGGAGTGGTCGAAATCGCATCCCGACCTTTGAGGATCAGAATAGAGAAATTCCGGCCTATATACGACGGCTTGAAGAATAAGCATTAATTCCCACTCGGTTCCTCCACACCAATACCGCCGGTTCCTGTTACCCGACCGGCGGTTACTTTTTGTGTCAGCTTTTATACTGGACTTGTTGAAAAAGTGCATGTTATGGCAATTATGCTCATTTCCGTCAAGAGCCGGAGCCCGACGGCCAAGTTCATCGCCGTACCCCGAGCTGTCATCCCGTCCTGTGTCGCTTTTATATACTATACTATATTATTATTTTTATGTTTATTCCTATAATGTCTCCGCGATGTCAGTCCGCCGCCGCAGGCGGACAGTGGGCAATGGTAGGGGCGCACGGCGTGCGCCCTTATTTCGCGCCGCATACAGGTACCCCACCAACGGGACTGTTGAAAAAGTGCATGTTATGGCAATTGTGATCATTTCAGTTCATCGCCGTACCCTGACCTGTCATCCCGTGCTTTGACACGGGAACCAGAAAGCAGTAGCTGACTTGCACTTATGTAACTACTTTCTGGATGCTGAAACGAGTTCAGCATGACAATTTCTATGTTCCATTGCCGAAGAATATGCATTTTCCCATTAATGGGGTTTTTCAACATGCCCCTTGCGGTTCATTCTCCCTCCTTATATCAGAATAATTAACATTGACATAACGGCTGATTTTACTATACTTAATAATATTCAAGGAACGTCCTCGGCGGTTGCCGGGGATTAGAATAAATTGACAGCAATATCACATGGGCAGGGCAGTGTCCACATCTGCCCCGCTTTCACCTTTTCCGCCGGGAGGAGACATGCGTAGAAACGTTTTCTGCTCAATTCAAATTACAGCAGTCATTTTTAGTTTATTATTTTTTAATTTGGCATCAGGCGCTGGCATTAGCCAAGCGCCGCTAGACGCGCCGCAAGCCGGTAATAATGGCAAAGGAGCAATTCCACCAGGCAGAAGCATTGCCGAGTTTCTCACCCCCGATGGTCAATTTGACCTTGAAGCCGCCCGGCAGTCGGGCTATCAGGGGCCATTGGACATTAGAGGTTTCCAATCGGCCATTGATCCGGTTACGGGTCAACCTTTGTTCCAACCTTCCGGGTCAGAACAAACCGCCGATCACCCCGATGACATTTACTGGGATAACAGCATCTCCCCCTCTATTGCCGGCGTGGGTGGATGGGTTTATGCGGCAACTGTTTATGATGGACGACTTGTTGTCGGCGGGAATTTCCAGGCGGCTGGCGAAGTCAAAACCAACTATGTCGCCATTTGGGATGGCGCGTCCTGGTCGTCGTTGGGGTCGGGGTTGAATAACAGCGTCTCTGCGCTGACCGTGTATGACGGGAAACTGATAGCGGGAGGCGGTTTCACAACTGCTGGCGGCACGATGGCGAATTACATAGCATCCTGGAATGGCTACAATTGGTCGCCGTTGGGGTCGGGGATGAATAATGGTGTCTATGCCCTGACCGTGTATGACGGGAAACTGATAGCGGGAGGATATTTCTCAACAATCGGCGGAGTGACGGCAAATTACATAGCGTCCTGGGATGGCTACAATTGGTCGCCGTTGGGGTCGGGGATGGAAAACTATGTCTCTTCGCTGACCGTGTATGAC
>JAGVEJ010000080.1 GCA_020058225.1 Candidatus Zixiibacteriota bacterium
AAAGCAATTTATAGCGCCCGGGACGGAATTTCCGCCCATTGTGGTAAATGAATTTCTGCCGGATCCGGAAGTCTCACTTGGGACAGAATGGATTGAATTAAAAAATTGGTCTGATACATCAATAAATCTCAAGGGCTGGTTGGTTGGGGATTCAGTTAGACTGCTTCCCATAGCAACGAGAGAATTAATTTTGGAAGCCAATGAATATCTTATTTTATGCGAGGATAGTGCGGCATTCAAGTCATTTTATTCAGGAGTAAATGATTCCGATATTATTGAAATAAAAAACTGGACAAATTTGAATAACGACGGTGATATCGTAAGGCTGAGAGATTTATTTGGTTTCACGGCAGATAGTTTTGAATATGACATTGTCTTTGGTGATAATTATACCTGGGGGCGCGGTGAAGAACTCGGCCGTGAGAACAGTTGGGGACGCTCAAAAGAGCCCGGAGGCGCTCCGATGGCTCTAAATGATGTGTACTATTTGGCGGTTTCCGATAATATTAAAGTCAGCGTAGAGCCGAATCCATTTTCCCCAAGCAAAGATGGGCAAACCAAAATTGCATTTACGGCGCCATCGGGCAACAATCTGAGGATTAAAATATTCGATATTGATGGGCAGATGGTAAAGAGCCTGATAGATAATATTCAGCCGGTGGATGGCGCTATCGAATGGGATGGCAGAGATGATGACAACCGCATATTGCCACCCGGGATTTATATTCTCTATGTTGAGATCTCCGGAAAAGCTGATTATAAGCAGACAATAGTGGTGGCGCCATGAGAATATTCTGTGCATTCATAATATATTTTTGCCTAACCATACATGTCTCGGCCCATGATTTGGATGCCGGAAGACAGATGGGGATGGGAGGGGCGGTGATGTTGACCTCACCATCGGCGACAGATGTCCTCATCACTCCAGTGGCATTGATATCCGATCGGCAGTTATTGTTAGAGTCGGGGTTTCAAAACCGATATGATTTACCCGAGTTGGATAAAGGATATGTTGCGATGGGGTACAGGATGGGAGCGTTTTCGGTTGGATTGGGGTATTCCCAGTTTGGCAAAGCCACTTACTATTCTGAAAAGATAGCAAGAGCCTCTTTTGGGTTTTATTACGGGGTTTTCGCCATAGGGATAAATGGAAGCGGCAAGGAGATTGAAATCGGCGAAGGATATGGAAAATATCGAGCCAATTCGCTCGGTTTCTCGGCGGGGTTGCACTACGACGATTATCATTTAGCCGTGGTTGGGGATAATTTAAACAAACCATCTTTGGCTGATGAAGCCGCTGTTGAGCCCGCTTTATGGAATGTTTTTGCTGAAGTCAAGGGCTCCAAGGCGTTTTCAATATGCGGTCGAATATCATTTAAGACAAATGATAAACCCTCAGCGGCGATAAGCCAGTATATATATCTCAAAGGGAAAAATGCGATTTTCTGGGGAGTCAGCGGCAATCCCCTGAAATATGGAGGCGGGATGGAGATTTCCTACCGAGGGTTTATATTGGGATATGCGGCAGAATATCATCCTGTATTGGGGCTCATCCATAATATTTCAATAGGCATGGCATGGAAACATTAGGAATTATCAGTATTTAATGGCATGTACTACTTAATACCACAAGACAGGATCGAACAGTACGAGCAAAAAATACTTGCCCCCTATGCCGCCTTCTCCTCCAAATCAAGGGGCAGAAACTATCCTCAGAAAGAGCATTCTCTTCGAAGCGTCTATCAGCGCGACCGTGACCGGGTGATTCACTCCGCCGCCTTTCGCAGGATGGAGTACAAAACCCAGGTCTTTGTCAACCACGAAGGCGATCATTATCGGACACGTCTTACCCATACCATTGAAGTCGCACAGATAAGCAGAACGGTGGCCAGGGCGCTTGGTTTAAACGAAGACCTTGCCGAAGCAATAGCGCTGGTGCATGATTTGGGGCATACGCCATTCGGTCATTCCGGCGAGGAAGCGCTGAGCAATTTAATGGCCGACTTCGGAGGGTTTAATCATAATCGGCAATCCTTAAGGGTGGTTGATTTTTTGGAAAGGCGATATCCGGATTATCCCGGACTAAACCTTACCTATGAAGTACGTGAAGGAATTGTCAAGCATGAGACATCAAGCTATCCTTTCAAACAGGATGAATTTCCGCCGGAAGAACAACCGACTTTGGAGGCATCGTTGGTCGATATTGCCGATAGCATTGCCTATAATAGCCATGATGTTGATGATGGCCTTTCATCGGGAATCCTCAAATGGGAGGAAATAAATAAAATCTCTATATGGTGTGAGGCTTATGAAATTTCAAAACAGATTCACCCCGAGCTGAACGAAAAGCTGAGTCGGCATTCAGTAGTTCGTTGTCTCGTTGACCAACAGGTTAGGAATTTAATAGAAAATACATATCAGAATTTGGTTCAGAATAATATATCTTCACTTGATGATGTTCGACATAGCAAAATCAAATTAATTGCCTTATCCTCTGCTATGATACAGAGGATAGAGCCTTTGAAAAGGCATCTTAATGAACAGCTGTATCGCCATGAACGAATGATGGAAATGTCGAAACGGGCGCAAATTATAATCGAAAAACTTTTCAATCATTATAAGAAAAATCCTGAGAGTCTTCACGGCAAATTCAAGTTGCGGTTAGGCCAGGAACCGGTGGAGCTGATAATCTGTGATTTTATCGCCGGTATGACCGACCGTTATGCCATAAGGCTTTTTGAAAATCAGCATGAACAAAAAAAGCCCCGTCAATGACGGGGCTTTTAATGTACTATAGGATATCTTAGAAAAACAATGATGCGGAAAATCTATGTACAGAATCAAAATGTCCAAAATCAACCCAGGCGTAATCAAATGATATATCGGTCGCGCTGGAAAGACGGGTTCTAAATCCGCCGCCAAGACCAAGCCCTTCTTCTTCGTAGTTGAATTTATATCCGGAGCGAAGGAAATATTTGTCATCGAAATTATACTCGGCGCCGAATGCTCCCTGCTGGGCGTTGTCGTTGGGATGTTTCACCTCAGCCGACAGCATCAATCGTGATGTTTCTCCAAATTCCCAATCATAAGCCATGCCGACTCTAAAGGTAAGGGGAAGGTCATAGGCGTCAACTTTCAGTCGGCTATGAAATGGATCCTGATTGGGGTTGGATTGGTCGGCATCAAAAGAAACATCCAGATCGGGGCCATCAAACTTCATTTCCGGTCCCATGTTGGCAATATTCATGCCGATGCGCAAGGAACGAAATCCGGTATATAGCAGGGTTCCAAAATCGAAGGCAAAGCCGTTGGCTTTCTCTCGGTAGATTTTTTCCCCTATATATTTAAGGCTGGCGCCGAAGGAAAATCGAGCCGTTAACTCTCTGGCAAAGCTAACCTGAAAGGCATAGGAGGATGCCGAATAATCAAAACCGGTACCATCCGGTTCTTCAATGGTGGTAATTTCTTGATCACCCATCGATAGAACCGTTGCCGAGGCTCCAAAAACGCCGATATTTTCATATCTTCTGGCAAAGGCAATATAATTCAGACTAACATCCGTTAGATAATTTACATAGGTGAATGCAACTTCATTGCCAAGAATCTGTGTCAAACCCGCCGGATTCCAGTACATTGAATAAATATCGTTGGCTGTAGCAACACTGGCTTCTCCAAGCCCGTGATATCTGGCTCCGACGCCTATTTTGAGAAACTGCGCTCCGGCGCTTCCGGTTTTGGAGAAATCCTCAGCTATTGTCACGCCGGCTAATAGCAATGCAATTAATATATATATCAATTTCTTTTTCATGGCGTCTTCTCCTATTTAATCACGGCAAATCGCCCGATACGGTTTCCGACAGATGATTCCACATGGTAAAAATATATTCCGGATGAAATATCAAGACCATCTCGTGACAGCAAATTCCAATCGGCGGTACCGGAATTATCGCTATGATTCAGGGTGTTGAGCAAATCCCCGCTCATTGTATAGATTCTTATAGTGCAAACCTCAGGGAGATTAACAAATTGGATTTTCCTCTCATACTGACTGGTCTCCCATGATGCATGCACAATATAAGGATCAGGTACAACCTTAACTTTTTCAAGGCTGTTCTTTGCGGCGGCAATATTTACCCCATCAGTCCGAAATACAAAGATATCATCAACCCCATTAACAGGCGCCCCTTCTATGGTAAAGATGTCACTAACGGCATAACTGGTATCGCCGATGGCAAACCTGAAAAACCATGCGTGATTATAAGGAAAGGCTTCAGGGTGCGGCTCTCCATCATAGGGAACATTGACAATTCCGATATAATCTCGGTTGGTTGGTTCCCAAATTTGGTTTTGATTTTGGTCTAATATTTCCGCTACTACTTGATATCCCAAAGTCACATTCCAGACCTCAAATGGCAAAGGAATTGGCGTGACATCGTCATAAATCCAGTAGCCTTCCGAGCCCTGCTCAGTAAATCGTATTTCATAAGTTGACCGGAAATGTTTATCCGAGCCAAGGGGAAAACCAAAGGCGTCTCCGGTAGGCCCATAGGCATATCCGAGCTGCAAAGTTGTATCGCCGCCGGTTGATGCAAATGCAGTCTGAGCCCATGAGAGCGGCATCCTCTCGCCGTTGCGAACAACCACCTGAATACCGTCAGCAATAGAATAAAGCTTCACATCGCCGCTTTGTTCGGTCTGATTTTTTAGGGCGGTATCGCCGGTGGTATTATTTATCAGATGCCAATTGGTTGACTCATCGGTTTCTGAGAAGACTACCTTGTATTCAACGCCTCTCTTGGTTGATTGATCAAAGATTAGCGGTGCAATTGAGCCTTCGGAGGGTTTCCCGGTACCGGTAAACTGATGCGCCATTGTTGAATATGCATTATAAAACCCCGCCGGATCACTTCGCGGAACGACTTTAACAGAATGCTGGTCGCTTCCCGGAGTACCAAAACCGCTTTGAAGTGGGTCAATGGGAACGGTAGCGTCTCCGGCATCATAGGCCGCAAGGCAGTACCAGTATTCTTTGCCGTTAATCAAATTGCTGTCAACATAAGTATGTTGGATAGGGTCGCCAAAATTCTCAATCTGGTAGGCCGCTATCGGTTGATAATCATTTTTTAAACAGGCGTTGCTAATTTCGGCCTCAAAACCCCATGTATATCCCTGATTGGTGGAACGATACAACTTATATCCGCGAAAATCATGATTTCCCGTTAGGGGGTCAATGCTAACTTCAGACGTATCATTCCAGCTTAGATAAACCTTTTTGTCTCCAATGCGAGTTTTTAAATCCGGCATTGCAGGCGGTTGGGGACCAACAAAATTATTGTCATAAAGAGTTTGAGCTGTAGCGGCGTTGGCATAAAATTCATTTAAATCCTTGCCGGCCACTATGGCATATACGACTCGAACGGTCTTTCCGGCGGTTAGGTTGATTCCCCTTGTGCATTGCAAATAATACTGGTCTGTCGGAGGGAGACTGGTATCGACCTGAGTGGAATTTAAAAATTCATACTTCCCCTCGTCATCTTCAGGAAGATATTCCCACTGTCCGGTGCGGAAAGCGGTCATTCCAATCCCGTCGGGCGTCTCAAGATATTTGGTACCCATAATGCCTGTTTTTACCAGCGGACCCCATCCTGGGTCATAGCCGTCTTTATCATAGGTCCAAGCCAGATTTTCCGAAGTGTCGCTGGCAACCAAATCTCCAAGCCGGCCATTTTCGCCGGTACCATCGGGACCGCCCACGTCAAAATCGCAATATATGGAAAAGGCAAATTCGGGATAATCCACCGTTGAGCCATTGGTGATTTCCAAAACGATAAACAGAATATCTTCATTATAGCAATAATTCCATTGGTAAATCGTTTGGGACATTTGAAGACCAAGGCTTGCAGTACCGTTGCCATCTTCAAAGCGGTAGAAAGACTGTTGGAGCGATGTTGGACCGCCCGGATAGAATTTGGAATCAGAAGTTGAAAACATCTGATTATACACCCAGGCATTACTGTCAGGATCCCAAACTCTCCATCCAAAAGCCGGATTCCCCAAACCAAGTCCTATTGTGTCTGATGGGTCGAAATCGAAAGATGTCGTATCCGTTGAGAGCCGGATATCATATCTATTGGTTCCGGAAATCAGTGATGGAATAGGCTTGAAATCCTCATCGGAGTCGGCAACAATAGTATCTCCATCAGGTGTAACAGCCCCCATCCAGAATTTCATTTCTCCAATATAATTATGGCCGGAATTCTTTGGCCATTCACCGGAAGGAAGATTATAATAGCGATAACCGCCAATATAACCCCAATTATCGACAGTAGTTACGATATTGCCTTTATTGTGAATAATTTGCTTAATAACCTCGGGTGACGGCGCCTGGACTTGCGACTGTTTGGCGTAGAGAGCAGACACCCCGATTAATAAGAGCAACAACAAAGGCAGAAATAATTTTATTTGGGATGGTTTCTTAATCATAATCTATCCTCATTAGAAATTAAATTCAAGTCCAGCCCTAATGGTGCGCGGATCAGATAAATTTTGCGGGTCTTGGGCAAGCAATCTATAATATTTATTTACATCTTCAGCTGTGAATGGCCCCGAACCATCAGGGTCAGCCGTCAATTCAAAGCTCCGACCATCATCATCAGGTCGCCCGGTATTGGTATATACATTCACTATATTACGGCGATTAAACAAGTTTTCGACCTCGACAAAGAATGAGAAAAACATGTTGTCATTCGATACATATATATCCTTGTTAAACCTCATATCAACGGCGATACTTGCCGGCAGGCGGCCTTCATTAATACTGCCCATCCTGTGGCCGGTATTGTCGGTGACCGTATATGGCAGACCGCTGCCATATCTTCCCACCAAATTAATTCCCCAAGCGCCCGGTACCGCTAAGCCAAAGAAATGGCCGTGCCAGTCACGACGAACTCGATAATCAACATTTGCTGTAGCCGTATGACGCTGATCAAATGAAAGCGGATATTCCTTTACCGGTTTGACGGAATCATTAGGATTGGTGATATAATTGTAATATCCGTCATAGGCAGATGAAGAATTCCCTTTGGCAATCATGTAACTGTAAACAAGAGAACCGGAAAGAGGGCCATGGGCGACTTTTTCCAGAGTCAGGTCAACTCCTTTAACCGAGCCATAATCTTCGTTGATGAATTGAGTAACCGGACTGACTCCATGCAAGCCAATTTCTTTCGTTGAAATCAGATTTTTTACATCTTTATAATAGGTTGTAATATCAATCCTAAAATCACCGCTAATCATGTGATTAAGACCAATTTCATAGGCTATAGTCTTCTCCGCCTTGAGCGCAGGATTTCCCACCAAAGGATAGCCGCTGTTCAGGTTAGCCTGAAGGTTCGAATACATGTATGTATAATTCGGCACCTGGAAGAAATAGCCGTAATTGAATCTAATAACGGAATTATCTGAAATAGGATGAGATATTCCAATTCGAGGCGAAATCTGTGATTGTGACCCAGAACGGATTTGGGGATTATTGACCGTGTCCAGAACATTCGGCCAATAATCGACTTCTGAACTCAAATAATCCCATCTCAATCCGGCGTTAACAATCAGGTCTTTCAATTCCAGCTTGTCCTGTAAATATAACATGGCATAATTAGGGGCATGGTCATATTTTTCCCCGTATGGCTCATCATTAAAGAATTGTTTGGAATCCCAATGGAGGTCATATTTACGGAATTCGCCGCCGGAGCGAATCTGGTTGTATTTGTCAAACTGGCTTGTTAAATTAAGAGCCATCGAATGATATTCCGTGGTGCGGCGACGATAAGTGGGCTGGTAATCATCTCCCGAAGTGTATCCGGTATTAAAATAATCCAGAGAATATTGGTAATTATCTTCGTGGATAGTACCATTATATACCCCATTTGAATCCTCGGAATAACCTGGCCAATCTTTCCAATAAACATCAAAGAGATGTTCCGGAGCCCTCTTCGTATCGGTATAGAAATGGCTATACGAGAAGGCCGCAATGGTTCTTTCATTGAGATTATAATTGCCTTTTAAGCCGTATAAAAATGCCTTAGTTTTCGCAATACCAAGTCCATCAAGATTAAAATCATAGGACCGGTCGTTGACATCGCGATGTTCATAAACTTCCGCCGCGGCTTTATAATAACTGCCGGTGGCGATAAGTTTCATACTTGCCATCGGCTGAATATTAAACTTTGCGGTATGAGTCCATTCTTCTGATTTGCTGTGGGGCAAATAACCATCATTATCAAGATATTCGCTGGCAGCAAAAAACGACGCCCGCTTTTCGCTTAAAAATGGTATTGGGCCGGATAAGTCGCCGCCGAAACAGTTGTTTCCATTACGTTGAAGCGGTTTGAATGTGCCGTTTTCGAGATTATATGGTGAGGTGTACCCATCATAAAACCTAACTTTGCCCCTGAATTCGCGCGAACCCTCTTTGGTAACAGCGTTGACAATACCGGACAGCGCCTCGCCGTATTCGGCTGGAAAACCGCCTGAGGTCAGATTTATTTCTTCAAGAGCATCCGGCATTATTCGCATACCCGCTCTTCCCACAAACGGATCCTGAATAGAGAAGCCATCATAAAAGTATCCAACAGTGCCGCTTCTGCCGCCTCTTACATGAAGATTCTTATCCTGGTCAGAAACGGTTCCGGGCATGGTCAAAAGAACATTCTGTACCGTAATGGCATTCGGGATGAAAGAAAGCCTATCGGAGGTGATGGTAGCCCGGGTGGCGGTCTGATCTTTTTGTATCGGTTGACGCTCCGCATAAACCTTAATTTGATGAGCCAGCGGTAAATCAACCTGTTCAACGGTAAAATCAACTGGCGTTGTTAAATCGAGCAAAACCCTAACATCTTCCTTTTGAATAGTTTGAAACCCGATAATTGATACATTCAGATTATAAGTTCCGGCCGAGAGGTTTATAATAAAATATTCCCCGTCGGAATCAGTTTCTGTTACAATATCAGTACCGGCAATGCGAATGGTTGCATTAGGGATTGGTTCACCGGTGATTTTATTTTCGACAATACCGGCAATCTTGCCGGTAGTTCCGGCCAATAATAATAGAGGCGAAAGAACCAAAAAGGCCGAAATTATTTTCAAAAGCAATTTTGATGTATTCAAAACGGACCCTCCGTACTTATCTCCTCTATGGTGAGGAAAATATTTATGAAAATATATATTCTTCATTATTAACCATTGTCTGGCCTAAAAATTTGATAAAATGGTTTCTTAAATTTTTATCGTCTAATGTGGAGTTAACTTTAACACCAATTTAAAAATACTGCCGGAAAAATTATGGCATTAAAAAAGCTCATTAAATGGAAACCAATAGAATTATTGCCATTCGGGCTGAAGATTTTGGGACGATTACCCGATAAACCTATATACATATGCCCCATTTTTTTGGATTAAGCAATGTGACAAAGGCATTCAAAGATTTGGATTGGAAAACTGGAGCATAAAACAAGGATGACTTTTTTAAAGAGACTTCTCCTCTGTGCCCTTTTGGTACCTTTTTTGTGTCTTTTGGCGAAAGATGTATCGGCGCAAGAGATAAAATTGGCTATTGTTTTCAGCGATAGCCTTGAGACTACTCTTCGCACCATTAAGGGTATTAAGAGCGGCATTACTCTTCAGAATGCCACAACATCATTTGTTGAATTTTACTGTCCTGCGCAGTCTGATTCCATAGAACAGAAAATAGCTGAGCTCTCACGCCTTAACCCCAAGCTCATTCTGACTATCGGCAGTTATGCTACCCAAATAGTATCTAATAGAATAAAGGATAAACCGATTATTTTTTCATCGGTACTTAATCCGGAAGTATCCGGTTTTGTCAAGTCTCTGACCACTCCGGGAGGAAATATCACAGGCGCCTCGCTTGATATCCCACCTGATATTCAATTCAAATATTTCAAAAGGGTTATTAAGGGCCTAAAAAAGGTCGGTGTTCTATATACCAATGAAACAGAAAATATGATTCCTCCGGCAACGGCATTGGCCAAAGCCGCCGGGTTGGAGTTAATCGCCATAAAAATCACCGGTGAAAAAGAAATTCCGGCCGCTTTGGAGAAATTAAATCGCTCTGTCGATGGGTTCTGGTCGGTCGCTGATGCCAATCTTTTTTCCCCGAGTTCAACGCGATTTATCCTGCTGAATACCCTGCGAAACGGCAAGCCGTTCATGGGATTTTCCAAGAATATGGTCGAATCAGGGGCGTTATTTGCTCTTGATTACGATTATAAGGATATCGGTCGTCAGGCTGGCCGTATCGCTCTGGAAGTTCTTGCCGGACGACACCCTTCAACAATTCCTGTGGCGGTTCCTGGAATTATTTGGTTTCATTATAATGAAAAGACTGCCAAGCATATCAGTATAGTCATACCGGACGACCTTGCCGCCGTGGCCAAGGAGGTTTATAGATGAAGCCCCTTGGATTTGTAAAAAAATTCGCCCTGCGCGAAAAATTTGTGGCGGTCGTCTCGATTGTCATTATAGTCAGCATGTTTGTTATTAGTGGGTATCTGATCAAACGTCAGAACGAAATATATCATCAGGAACTCTATAAGCGCGGTCAAGCTATGGCGGGTAATCTCGCCTATAACTCCGAATATGGAGTCATCCTTGAATCCAGCGATGAATTGGAGAATTTGCTAAAAGGTGTGGCAATGTCGGACGACATTCTCTATGCCATTATTACCTCGGCTGACGGTCGAATTTTGGCTTCCACAGGCAATCACCTGAGAGAGAGAGCCAAGTTACTACTTGCACATAACGCTGATGATCGGGATTCACCGCCGTCCAAAACCATAAGCTCTCATTATCAATCGGAAAATGGAGTGGAATTCGTTGAGCTGACTCATCCGGTGGAAACAAGAAGACAAGCAGTCTCCAAAGAATATCTCGGTGTAGTGGCCGGAACGCCCGATCAGACGGGAGCAATGACTTTTGAGACAATTGGAGAAGTACGAATAGGCTTGACGCTGGATAATCTTAAAAAAGAAGTTAATAAATCGCAAACAGCATCGATTCTCCTAACATTTATGGTGGTACTATCGGCAATAATTATAATGACGGCTTTTGTGCGTATAATTACCAGGCCTATCGAATCACTGGTAGAAGTAGCTGATAAAATTTCCAAAGGAGATCTAAGCAAGAAAGTGGATGTTCTTTGGAAAGATGAAATCGGGCATTTGGCGGAATCATTCAATAGAATGATTGAATCGCTCAAAATGTCTCAGGAAGAAATCGAAGAATATAGCCGCACTTTGGAAGAAAAAATCATAGAGAGGACCAGAGAGCTGGAAAATGCCCAATCGCAACTTTTACAGTCGGAAAAAATGGCGGCCATCGGTCAGTTGGCGGCTGGTGTCGCCCATGAGCTAAATAATCCGCTTGGTGGAATATTGGGGTATGCGCAATTTGCTTTGGAAAAAATGCAGGCCAAAAATCTGCAGGACTTTACTCCAAAAGATGCTGAAGCCCATAAGCGCTACTTGCGGGACATCGAGGCTCAGACACGTCGTTGTAAAGCCATTGTGCAAAATTTATTGAAGTTTTCAAGGACTTCCCAAACCGTGGAATTCCAAGAAATTGATATTAATCAGATTTTCGAAGAGACTTTGTCATTTCTTGATCATCAATTGATGATGAATCAATTGACCCTGAAAAAAGTTTATGATAAAAATATCCCGAAGACAAAAGGAAATCCGGGACAGCTTCAACAAGTATTTACTAATATTGTAATCAATGCCATGCATGCCTCCAAATCCGGTTCCGATATAACTGTTTCCACCAAGTATTTACCTCCCCTTGGAGAATTCCCGGGAGCTGTTGAGATTGCCATCGCCGATAAGGGAGCGGGAATAGACGAAGAAAATATTAAAAAGATTTTTGAGCCATTTTTTACCACCAAGGAAATCGGCAAAGGCACCGGGCTTGGCCTTTCGGTCAGCTATGGAATTATCAGGGAGCATGGAGGCGAAATTAAGGTAAAATCCAGGCCGGGTGAGGGAACGACATTTATAATTATTTTACCGCTTGAGAAAAAAGGCTATCCTGCCGATTTAGTGCAAAATGTATAAACGGTGTTTTTTTTAAGTAATTGATTGACATTATGGCAACTGCAGCAAAATCAATTTTGGTAGTCGATGACGAATCCGTCATGCGGGATTTTTTGGCTGAGGTCCTGGAGGATTATATAGTTGAAAAGGCTTCTGATGGCGATGAAGCAATCGCCCGGATTAAAGAAAAGGAATTTGACCTGATTATCACGGACATGAAAATGCCGCGTGTTTCCGGTGAAGAAGTGGTCAAATTTGCTCGTGAGACCTATCCTGATTCCAAGATAATAGTCATTTCCGGCTATTCCAGTTTGGGCTCTGTGGGAAATGCGCTTGGTTATGGCATTTGTGCCTTTTTATCCAAGCCTTTTACAATTAAGCAATTAAGAACGGAAGTGGAAAAATCCATAAATGCAAAGGGTTGTGATTCCCAGAATAATGTCGGGGGGCAAAATGGGGTATAAAATTCTTGTAATTGATGATGCTCCTATCATAAGAGATTTTCTGAGAGATGTCTTATGTGATGCGGGTTATCAAGTAGATACCGCCGAAAATGGAGCGCAAGGTTTGGAACTGATTGAAAAAAATGAATACATATTGATATTTTGTGATGTACACATGCCGGTTATGAACGGAATAATCGCGGTGGGAAAAATCAAGGAAATGAAACCGGAGATTCCGATTATCATGACCGATTCCTTGCCCGATCAAGAAGCCGAAAATATTCTGAAAGCGGGAGCTGTTTGCTGTCTTGGCAAACCGTTTGATTTGATGGAGCTTAAATCGACCATGGCCCTAATTTTGAATAATAAAGTCGGATTAAAGGCATGAACGAAACACCCCAAATTGACGGCCATACTGTAAAAATCATCGTGGTTGATGATGAGGAAATAGTCCTCTCATTGGTGCGCGATGCTCTTGAAGACGCCGGCTATGAAATTGAACTGGCCGGTAATAGTTTACAGGCTCTCCAAAAAATGGAGAGGGAGTATTTTGATTTCGTTTTGACTGATATTCGGATGCCGGAGATTGACGGTATCGAATTAGCTCGCCGCGCCAGGGAATTAAATCCCAATATAGGGGTCATTTTTATGACCGGCTATGCCAATCTTAATACTGCCAAAGATGCCATTAAAGAAGGCGCCTATGATTATATCATGAAACCATTCGAGCTAAACGAAATTCGTCAAGCGGTTAAAAATGCGGTGGCGAAAAAACAAAAAGATGCGGAAAAATCGTTGGCGACGGAGCTAAGCCGCCTTTCTGATTTGAATCAGCTAATGTACACGGTCGGCGACAGAAAATCATTGATCAGATTGTCTCTCGGATTTGCTTTGATGCAGGCCAAATCCAATATGGGAAGTATCGCCTTCAAAGACGGAAATGAAAATGAAATTGGGGTTGTTTCTACCGGCCAAGGCGGAATGGATACTATTGAAGAAGCACATTATCAATTCTCAAAAAATTATTTTGATTTTCAAAGCGAGGAATTTGATTCTCCTTTTATCACTTCGACCCTTGAAGAACATCCTCTTTACAAAGCATTTAAAAATCCCGAAATCGCTTCCTTTTTGATTCCTTCATGGCATACGCCTGATAGTCGGTTGGTTAATATTGCATTAAGACGCGGGTCGAATCTTTATGGCTTTTTGATGCTCGCATTTCCTATCGAAACCGAAATGCTTAAAGCCAGTGATCTGAAATTACTCACCATAACGGCAAATCAAATAGCCATTTCGCTTGAGAATATCATTTTGCTTGAAGAAACCCGTTTGGCCTACCAGCGCCTCAAAGAGCTTCAGGAACAAACTATTCAGCTGGAGAAAATGGCCATCAAGGGACAGATGTCTGCCGAAATAGGGCATGAACTCAACAATTTTGTGGGCGTGGTTTATGGTAATTTTTCGCTTTTGGAATACCATCTTAATCAAAAGCATTATGACGAACTGGAAAAATATCTCACGGCGGCAAAAAGCAACTTGGACAACATCAAAAAGTTTTCCCGCGGTTTGATGGATTTCTCGGTTATGAGTTCCAATTTCCAATTTTGCGATGTGGGTGTTTTGGTAGCCAGTGTCATCGAATATATGAAAGCCCAAAAGCATTTTCAGCAAATAGACATTAATTGTATTGAACCGGAAGAATCCATATTTACAATGGCCGATGCAGACCAACTTCAGCAGTTACTATATAATATGATTAATAATGCCGCCGAGGCTATCCTTTCCCGGCCAACTGGCGAACCGCCGGAGATATCGATTAGGATTGAGCGCAAACCGGACGAAAATAATTTCAAATTAACCATTGCCGATAATGGAGTCGGAATTGAGAAAAATTTCCTCGAAAAGGCCTTCAATGAACGTTTTACCACCAAGAAATCCGGACATGGTTTTGGTCTTCTGGTTTGTAAACGAATTATAGATAATCATGGCGCCAAATTGGAAATAGAATCGGAGCCAGGGCATGGCACATCGATTAGTATGACATTCCCAATCAAATCTCCTTCATCCGTTCAAGAATTATCTTCCGAAAAATCGACAACTATTTAAGTGTTTCTCCAATAATTCTGTTGTTTCTATTGCACTTTACCCATCCCAAAGGGCTTTTGAAAAAATATGTAGAACATGGGCACATGGTGTGGTGTCTCCAACGCTTCTTTACAGCATTAACCGGAATGCGCCGGCAGGAACCCTTTCCTGCCGGAATTCATTGCGTCGGGAAATCCGCCTGCGGCGGACGACACCGCGATGAGAACCATACCTCCATGTCAATCTATTTCTGGGACATCCCCTTAGAACGGTAATGATTTGGAGATAAAGGGAGTAAATTTTTGAAGAAAATCCTTCCCCAATTCCAGGGACTTTTTGACATCGCCATCAGGAACATTAATAGTTAAACGCACAATGGCCGCATCAGTCGATCGAAATAGAAGGGCATTTTTGACAAGATCAAATTTCAATCCATATTCATTTCTTATGGCGCCGCCGCGAGTTTCATACCAATACAGCATTATTGATTTGTAATCGCGATTGGAAATTATCACATAATTTATTTCTTTTATTGTGCCGTCCGGTAATTTAAGATTATAGGGGGCAATATTATCTATTCTCCAACCGCCTCCAGGAAGGCAATGCTTGGGGGAATGAATTTGGCTTCCATATTTCTGCGATTTGAAATAGGCGATAAATAGAGCGGCGCGAGCATGATTACCGGCATCATAATCTCGATAGGTTGAAATATCGGCTCTTAGGACATCCATGGTGGCGGCATCAAGTTTCAATTCCGAGCCTCTATATGATGCAAATTCATTGGGGATTTGGGAGAAATCGGCCACTCTGTCAGGAAGACGTCCGGTGAAACGGAGAATATTGCCAAGTATGCCGCCAATGAGAATTATCGTCAAAGATAAGTAATACTGACTTTTCATTTGATAATCCTCTTCAAAATGGCGCCAAAAATAAACAGCAGAATGAAAGTTACGACAAAAACAGAAGCTCCCATAATAGAGTGAATCGGTTCCTCGGTTACATCAAGGTTGGAGGTATAGACAATGATGGCGGTGAGAAAAACTCTGAAAATATTGCCGATTACCGCCATGGGAATGGTAGAAATAAAAAGGATAATTTGTGCCGATAGCTTTTTCTGTGTTAAATAGGCATATATGGATCCAAGAGCAAGAAGTGAAATGAGAGAGCGCATTCCCGAGCAGGCTTCAGCGACTTCAAGTGACTGATTGGGGAGATGTATTATATTGCCCTGCCGAACGACAGTCATGCCGATAGAATTGAGAATCCCCCCTGTGATTTTGCTGGCTAAAAGTTGCATGGGAAAAGTTGCCGAGAAATAAATGACATAGGGGATAGGAATCATGAATAATAGAAATAATATTTCAAACCAGGTGTGGCGAATAATTTCATTCCCGAAGTAATATAAAATCAGACCGAAAATTATCATTACAAATGAAAACCTTACCGTAAAATATTCTGATGCCCCATTGCCCAGAATAAAAAGCACAATGGCAATTATCGATATTATCAGGCCTATTATGCTTGACGATTTCTCATAGCCGGCAAGCTCTCCTCTTTTTCGCCAAATAAGATATAATGAGATTATTGGGATCAGAAAACCATGTGAATAATTGCCATCGGTAGCCCAGTCATGCACCAAATCATACAGAGCCGGCAAATAAATGACAAAAATCAATGCGGCAATTATTATGATTTTGCTTCTATTGATGTATGAGCCTGTGACCAAATGCATATTCCCATAATTGTTGGTTTATATATCGGAAAGCAAGGATTTTTTTCCAGTCTTGTTGGTCAAAACCCCTTGCGGCCTCTTCACATCTGGCAGTGTTACGCAACAACTTAGGGGCAGATGAGAATCCCGACATAGTGTCGGTACCGCCCACGCTTTGGGGATTTTTCCACAAGCCCGTAGGCTTATAAGATAAAATGGGGCGGCAATTGCCGCCCCATTATTAGGGGTTTGTCGTGAGTCTGAACCCTTGTGCCTGTCCCGATCCTTGGTCGGGAGTTTCGACACTATGTCTTATTTCAACAGCATCATCTTCTTGGTATTGGTTAAGTCACCGGCGGTTAGACGATATAGATAAACGCCGCTGGCCACTGCCTGACCATCATCCGATCGACTGTTCCAGACTACGATATG
>JAGVEJ010000092.1 GCA_020058225.1 Candidatus Zixiibacteriota bacterium
AGACATATATATGAAGGGATATGAATTGCATTTACCAAACTTGTCCCGATCGAAATCGGGAAAAAGGACAAAACAAAAAAATAAAAAACGAACCCATTTAGCCTAACCCACTCATTACCAAATAGATAGTCATTCTCAAAATGGGTTCGTTTTAGCCTGCGGCGGACTGCCGGCGCAATTTTGGGGTTTTTCAACAAGCCCTTAGAAAATGAGGAATGATGTAATGCAATTTGGCCTGAAATCACCGATATTTTTCTTTTGCGAGTAATTTGTTGAATGACAATTAATTGCGGCAATTATTGAAAACAGATAGAGAATTCATGTTGACAATGTTAGAATACTCTAATATATTCTACCTTTATGAAATTGACCATAAAAGAAGAAGATTACCTTGAAACTATTTATCGTCTCTCGGCCAATCTGGACTCGATTCGAATTTCCGATATTGCCCGTTCGAGAGGGGTCACGATGCCGACTGTTATTTCCGCCATTTCTCGGTTGAAAGAGAGCGGAATGGTTAATCAGTCTTATTATGGCAAAGTATATTTGACTGCCGCCGGAAAAGAGGCCGCCACGGAGGTCTATGAAACCCATTCGATTCTAAGGTTGTTTTTTGGCGAGGTATTGGGTTTATCCATGGAGGCTTCCGAAGAAAACGCCTGTAAGGTAGAACATGGGATAAGTAGGGAAGTTATAGAGAGATTAAAGAAGCTTATATATTTCATGCGGAATTGTTCATCGAAAGCAGAGAATTGTCGTTTCAGAAACATTGATAATGTTTTTCCACAAAGCGATGGGGAAACGGGGTTTAACCAATAATACTTGACTGTATTTGAGAAAAAACATGAGTCTTGATCAATTGGAACCGGGGCAAGTCGGCAAGATTTTGGGCGTGACCGGTGCGGGAGCGATAAAGCGTCGTCTGCTCGATTTGGGCTTCCGGCGTGGAGAAGTTGTTACTATGATTAAGTCGGCGCCTTTAAAAGACCCGCTACAAATCTCTATTGGGAATGGGCATATAAGTATTCGCCGCAAAGAGGCCTCTCTTGTGACAGTTGAAGTTTTGTTGGGTATTGATGGTGAGCGGGGTTAAAGAGATTACCATTGCCCTGGCTGGAAACCCTAATTCCGGCAAAACCTCCATCTTTAATGCTCTTACGGGGGCGCATCAAAAAGTTGCCAATTTCCCCGGCGTAACAGTCGAGAAAAGATTCGGTCAAAAAAAATATGGCGACTATGATATCCAAATAGTCGATTTGCCCGGAACCTATAGCTTAACGGCTTATACTCCCGATGAAAAAATCGCCCGGGATTTCATCATTGACGAACACCCCGACCTTATAATCAATGTCATCGATAGTGGAAACCTCGAAAGAGGGCTTTATCTAACGATGCAGATTATCGAGATGGGGATTGATGTTGTCATCGACCTCAACATGTGGGATGAAGCTCAATCAGCCGGTATTGAAATTGATATAGACAAACTATCGCTCCTTTTGGGGGCGCCTGTAGTAAAAACAATCGGAAATAGGGGGCAGGGGATTGACGCTCTTCTTTCAGCGGCAATCTCCCTTAAGGAAAACCGCGAGAAAATACATCGTCATCCACCCGTGAGTTATGGCTTCAAGCTTGATGATGTTGTCGCCGATTTATCAAAGCAGGTCTCACTTTGCGGGGGATGCAAGGCTTGCCAGAATCCGCGCTGGCTGGCCATTAAACTCCTTGAGGGTGATCCGATTATCAAAAAGCAATGTTTTGAAGAAAGTCGCCCGACGGCATCATTGAAATCCCGGTTGGATAGTTCTATTGGCCATCTAAAGAAAACCACCAATCAAGACCCTGAAACAGCAATTACGGAGGGGAGATATGGTTATGTCGCCGGAATTGTTAGAGAGGTAGCTAAACAATTGCCCTCCGATCGGATGCGCCTTTCGGTACGCATTGATAATTTGCTTACTCATCGTGTCTGGGGGTATCCAATATTCTTGGTTATGATGTGGCTTATTTTTCAGTCCACATTTAAATTGGGCTCTTATCCGATGGATTGGATTGAGGCTGGAGTTGCCTTGGTACAGCAATGGGCCATATTGTACCTTCCAACAGGAGTTATAGCGGACTTGATTGTCGATGGAATAATCGGCGGGGTGGGGTCGGTAATAGTCTTTCTCCCGAATATTGTCATTCTGTTTTTGGGTATCTCCATTCTGGAGGATTCCGGCTATATGGCCCGAGCGGCTTTTTTAATGGACCGGCTAATGCATTTTCTTGGCCTGCATGGGAAATCATTCATTCCGCTTCTGATGGGATTTGGATGCAGTGTTCCGGCGATTATGGCGACCCGCACTCTGGAATCTCAGCGCGATAGAATTGTAACCATTTTATTAATACCATTGATGTCATGTAGCGCCAGATTGCCGGTTTATGTGTTATTTGCCGGGGCTTTTTTTGCAGACCATGCGGCGAATATTATATTTTCCATATATTTGCTTGGAGTGGTTGCCTCCATAATCACTGCCCGACTGATGCGCCGTACAATTCTTCGCCCCGATGATGCGCCCTTTGTAATGGAATTGCCGCCTTACCGATGGCCTACGATATTATCTATTATGATTCACATGTGGGAAAGGACCAAGATTTACTTGCGGAAAATGGGGGGAGTGATACTTTTGGCATCGATTATCTTATGGTTTTTGGGATATTTTCCCATCAAGAGCGATTTCTCTCAGAATTATGATTCTCAGATTGAGCAATTAATTAAATCTCCCACCGAAACCTCAGACATACAGATTGCCAAGCTCAAGGGAATGAAAGCCTCCGAAGAGCTGGAGTATTCTTTTATTGGGAGACTGGGGAATGTCATACATCCTTTGGTTACCCCGCTTGGTTTCAATTGGGAAATGGGGGTATCGATTCTTACCGGATTTGTGGCCAAAGAAGTGGTGGTCTCAACTATAGGAGTATTGTATCATCTTGGCGAGGAGGCTCAGAATTTGCAGACCATCCTAAGTAATCCGGAAACAGCGCTTACGCCATTATCGGCGTTTGCTTTCATGGTATTTATTCTTCTATATACGCCCTGCATGCCGACCATTTTTGCCGTAAAACGAGAAATCGGCGTCAAGTGGATGTGGTTCTCAGTCATATTTCAAGCCTTGATGGCATGGATTTCCGCCCTTATTATTTTTCAAGGTGGAAAACTTCTCGGATTTTAGATTTATTCGCCTTATGGTGAAATGCTATTCCGTGGTCGAAACAATCAAGTCAATTTCTTCGCCCGGCTCAAGTTCAGTTGCCTCCGGAGCCGATTGTTCTATCACTGTTTCCGGTAAATAATTCTCATTTCTAACATGAGTGACAAGGCCGAGGTTTAGCCCAACCTCCTCAAGCATTTTTTTCGCATCCTCGAGAGGCTTACCCACCAGATTGGGCATATAGACAATACCGGCAACCCGTCCTCGATTCACCATGAGATTTACTTCTGTTCCCGCCGTGACTTCCGTTCCGGTTGCCGGATATGAAAAAACAACCACATTTTCCGGAAGGGAATCCGAAAATGTCCAGGCAATATCGCCAAGCATAAGTCCTGCCGCCTCAATATTTAGCTTGGCCTGACGCACCGAAAATCCTGCCAATGGCGGAATAGTTACATCTTTTTTCCCGCTGGATATTGTGACCTTAACAATTCGCCCCGATTTGACTTTTGTTCCTTCGGGAGGGTACTGCGAAATTATGGTCCCTACCGGTTTGTCAAGATGATACTCCTGAGATTTGATTTCCATTATCAAGTCTGTCGATTCGAGAGTCTCTCGTGCAGAATCTTCCCCCATTCCGACAATATCAGGAAGG
>JAGVEJ010000108.1 GCA_020058225.1 Candidatus Zixiibacteriota bacterium
ATATATGATTGTGCACCGGATAATAATTACGGCTATGATATAAACGCCACCGATTATGAGAATGACGAATTAACCTATAGTCTTCTTGATGGAACGGGAAGTATTGATCCGATTTCAGGCCTCATCACTTATTCTGCCGATACATCCGGGGCCTATTGTTTCAAGATTGAAGCCGCTGATTTCTGCGGCGCTGATACGGCTGATATTTGTATCAATATTGTTCTTAACCAACCGCCGATCATCGAGGGCTTTTCCCAGAAAATTACGCTTTGCGCTCCCGATAGTATATGTTTCGCTATTGGGGCTTTCGATCCCGATATTAATGATTCGTTGGTTATAAACATGATTGAGGGACCAGGCGCCTTTGAGATGTTCGGAGCAGATTCGGCCAAGACGTGTTTCCTTCCTGAGAATCTGGATTCGGCTGATTATATTTTTGTATATGAGGTGACCGATAGATGTATTCGCGGCAATGATTTCCTCCAGCCGGTAATTGATACAGTCATCTATACGGTAATTATTTCACCGGCGCCGGAGATGATCTGCCCAGGTGATACCAATCTGTTTATCTGTGAACCGGATACATTATGTTTTCCAATTGGCAATATTTCGGCCAATACTCAGGTTACAATTACGCCATCATCGGTGTGGTATGACGCCGCAACGCAGTCGGTGTGTTTCTATACCAATTGCAGTGTTGAGAAGAATATCAAAGTTGTGGCAATATCCGCTTGCGGAATAGACAGTTGTCAATTTAAGGTTGATGTGAAGATGAATTCGGCTCCGCTTGTCATGTTGGCTCCGGGTACTTCGGTTGAATTTTGCGACCCGACAACGGTTTGTATTCCGGCAGGAATAGAAGATGTAAATAATAATATCGTTGATATATCAGTTTCGCATGGCGGCCATTATAATTATATCACAGGGCAAATATGTTTCACTCCTGAAAGCACGGGGGATTATAATATTGTTCTCACCGTAACGGATGCCTGCGGCGCCAAAGGAATTGATTCGGCGCTGGTTCATGCCGTGATAAACGAGCCTCCGATAGTAAATGCCGGAAATGATTTTTCGACCGCACAGTGTAATCTCTCACAGATATGTTTCCCCATTTCGGTGGTTGATCCCGAGAATAATCTCGCCGGAGTCATAGTTGTCCCCAATGGTTCATATAATGAATCGACCGGCAAGGTATGTTTCCAGCCGATGAATTATGGCTTAAATACTGTAATTATAACCGGTTATGATGAGTGCGGTGAACGGAACAGTGATACAATAAAAATTACTATTATTCAGAATGCACCACCGGTAGTTAATTCGGCGTCGGATGATACCATATTCCAGTGTGCGTTTGAAGAAGTATGCTTCCCAGTAGAAATAATTGACGAAAATATAAATGGGCTTGCAATAGATGTCAGCAATGGCGGTGTATATTCTAATGGACAAGTCTGTTTTATGCCGACACAGCCGGGAGAATATCAGATTATTACCACGGCAACCGATTCCTGCGGACTGGCTGATTCAGATACCACCAGAATTTTAATCAGATTGAACGATATTCCAACTGTTTCGTTAGGCGCCGATTCTGCAGTGACTCAATGTGCGCCGACGCCGATTTGTATTTCGGTAGATATTACTGACGGCAATTATCGGTCGGTTACCCCAAATATTGGCTATTATGATGACGAAACCGGACAGCTCTGTTATGATCCGGATAATTTTGGCCAGGATACAATTGCTATATCGGTGATTGATGCTTGCGGGCTTGAGGCTATCGATACAGTAATTATTACAATAAATCAGGGGCCGGTTGCGAATATTATTTGTCCGGCTGAGCCAATTGCTATTAATCTTTGTCAAGCAGATTTTGTTTGTCTTGACTTGGCAATTTCTCCCGCAACAGCAAATGTTACCACATCATTCGGAGAATATTCAAATGGCCGTTTATGCTTCTATGCTGACCACAGCGGTCGATATGATGTCACGGTAATAGCTGAAGAGGATTGCGACAGTGATACATGTGTTGTTTCTTTTGATGTGGTTATAGGCGAACCTCCGGTTATTTCCTGTCCTGAAGGTTCTATATCGCAGTTCCTGTGCGCACCGGCAGAGGTTTGTATCGACCTGCCAATTACCGGATATGATACTGTTATGGTAGAAGGAGCGCGCTGGGCTGAAGATCAGCTCTGTTTTGACGCCGCATCCTCCGGAACGTACAATTTTAGAGTTATAGCTCGCAATCAATGCTGGGCGGATACCTGTGATATAAATGTTGATGTCACTATTGGCTCTCTCCCTGAAATCACCTGTCCGGTATCGCCTGTAAATATTTCTCAATGCGGTGCGGGGATGGCCTGTGTTGATGTTCCAATAGCAAATTATGATAGTCTTACGGTTTCAGGCGGTACATATAATAATGGAATAATATGCTTCAATGCCGACACTTCGGGTACATATCATATATCAATTACAGCTTTCAACCAATGCGGTCAAACGGCCTGCGAATTTAATGTTGTAGTTGAGATAAAGAATCTTCCCGTGATAACCTGCCCTGCGCCAGGGCTTGATACATTTTTGTGTCAGGCAGGCGTGGTTTGTATCGATATCCCGATTTCGGATTATGAGAGTATAACCGTTGAAGGCGCCACTTGGACGGATGGCAAATTATGTTTTAATGCACCCGCCACAGGAAATTATAGTTATAATATTATGGCCTCAAATGACTGCGGTGAGGTTGAATGTCAGGTTTCGATAGCGGTTGAAATTGGGGAATTGCCCTCAATAGCATGTCCATTGGAACCGATTGACACCACAATTTGCGCCCCGATGGAAATATGCCTTAATCTCCCCATCACAAATGGTGATAATATCACAACTAACTATGGCAATTGGGCGAATGGAAAGTTATGTTTTAATGCTGATTCCACGGGAGTTTATAATTTTGAGATTATTGCATCCAATATATGCGGCGCAGATACCTGTAATATAACTGCGAATGTCTTGTTAAAATCAAAGCCAATTATTACATGCCCCTCCGGGCCAATTGATACATTTGTTTGCACTCTGGAGCCGATTTGCATTGATTTGCCGATCAGCGGATATGATAGTGTGACTGTCGAAGGCGGCAGTTATAGTGATGGGAAAATATGCTTTACGCCTCAAGGAAGCGGTTCATATCCTATCACCGTTACGGCAACCAATGAATGCGGCGAAGAGGTCTGCAATATTACCGTTAATGTGGAAGTTGGCCCTGTTCCGGTTATCACCTGCCCGACCGAACCTATTGAATTGACGATATGCGCGGGTATAGATTCCGCCTGCATCGATTTACCCATCAGCAATGCAGAACAGGTCATAAGTGACAATGGTATTTGGGATAATGGTAGGTTATGTTTCGCTATTGTGCCTGAAAAAAATACGCTTGATATAAGAGTTATTGCCACCAGCCGTTGCGGCGCGGATACTTGCGATTTGGCGGTCAATATCACTATAGTAGAACCGCCCGTAATAAGTTGTCCAAGTCCGGCCTCATTTAATGTCTGTTCCGGCGATACTATCTGCATACCGCTGGCAATTACCTCCGCAAGCAATATTACGGTAAGCAATGGTATATATAATCAGGAAAAAGGGGAATTATGCTTTGTTGCATTTGAAAGCGGAACATATACATCTGAAGTTATTGCCACCAATAGTTGCGGCGCGGATACCTGTCTGGTTTCTATGGATGTAATCATAGGAGCAATTCCGGAATTAACCTGTCCGGCGGATACTCTTATCCGGCTTTGTGAGCCTGGTACTATTTGCTTGCCGATAGGGGTGACTCCGGAAAACACGCCTATCACGGTTTCCCCAATTGGAACGATTGATAATGGCTCACTATGTTTTAATGCCGATACTTCGGGTATTTACGGATTTATTCTTTCCGCGGCTACCGATTGTGGCGTAGATTCATGCGGTTTTGCCGTGACTGTCAATATAAATACCGTGCCATCGATAATAACGGGTGATTCAATGTTATTCACATGCGCCAAGGATTCTTTAATATCGATAGGCATATTTGCCACGGATAATCAGAATGATAATATTACATACTCAATGATATTCGGAAGCGGAGTAATTGATCCGGCAACGGGTATAATTTCCTTCATAGCGGATTCCGCCGGCATATATTGTTTTACAGTTGAGGCTTCAGATTTCTGCGGCGCCGATACTTCCAATATCTGTGTGACCATTATTAAAAATACGCCGCCGGTTATAATATCGGCCAATGATACTACAATTACTCAATGCGTCGGTGGACAGGTTTGTATTGACGTAAATGTCTCTGATATAGATGATAATATAGATACAATATATTCGTCGTATGGTATTTACTCAAATGGAAAGGTATGTTTCACCGCCGCGCAGGCAGGTGAATATTTGGTCATAACAACGGCTGTGGATTATTGTGGGGAATCCTCCAGCGATACCACTTTGGTAACGGTCAATGGGGCGCAGCCGATTTCGCTTGATTGTCCTGGGGATACATCGATATTTATTTGCAATCCCGGTATAATTTGTCTGCCGATTCCGGAATTGCCGGAGGGGGCAAATATAAGGCTTTCGCCTTCCTCGGTGACATTTAACAGCGACAGCACGGCCGTTTGTTTCTATACGAATTGCTCGGTTGTCAAAAATATAAAGCTGGTAACGGAAAATGAATGCGGCAAGGATAGCTGTTTATTTAAGACAACAGTTACTCTGAATTCGAAACCTTTGGCATTCCTTGCGCCGGATACTACTGTTACTTCATGTAATTTCCAAGAGATATGTATTCCGGCGGGTATAAGCGATGTTGATAATAACATTACCAATATCGAGGTGATTCCTTCAGGGTATTATAATTCTCTAACAGGTCGTATATGCTATACACCTCAGAGCGTTGGCATTCATACAATTATACTGCGCGCAACGGATGCATGCGGGGCAACCGGTGTTGACTCGGTGCGGGTGACGGTGAATGCCAATAGGCCGCCGGTTGTGGTTTCATTAACGGATACGACCGTGATGCAATGCAAGCCGACTCAGGTCTGTTTCCCTGTTTCGATCACTGATCCGGATGGAGAAACGCCATCGGTGATTGTCACACCGCAGGGGACATATAATGCCTTAACCGGAACGGTGTGTTTTACTCCGTCCGGAGCTGGAGATCATAAAATAATTATTAGCGCCACCGATGCCTGTGGCGCCCGGTCTAAAGATACGACCACGGTACATGTCATATATGGTCAGGTTGCCAATGTGATTTGCCCTGCGGATACCGCTTTTAGATTATGCGAACCTGATTCATTATCGCGAATTGTCGATGTTTCGCCGGCAGGCGCGCTGGTCATTGTTGAGCCATTTGGCGAATATAAAAACGGTAGAGTATATTTCTATGCCGATACTACCGGGATATATAATATTCGAGTTATAGCCAAGGCGGAGTGCGGCGATGATACCTGCAATTTCAGCGTAACCGTTCAGATGAATCGTGCGCCGCAGGTTAATGCCGGAGCGGATACGACTTATTTCCAATGCAATTACAGCCAGATATGCAGACAGGTGAATATTAGCGATTTGGATAATAATATAAAGACAGTTACGGTCACGCCTCCAGCCACATATAATGCACAAACACATAGTATATGTTTCACGCCAACCGGCATCGGCAATTATTGTTTTGGAGTTACGGCTGAAGATTCCTGCGGCCTTATGGCGACTGACAGCGTATGCATTAGTGTAACCACGGGAGAGGCGGCTAATATTCAATGCCCTACGACGCCATCGACATTCCATATATGCGCTACAAGCCAGCTCTGCATTCCGCTGGTTATCACACCGGCCAATGCGCAGGTCACCGTTTCTTATGGTTCTTATGCCAATGGGCAAGTCTGCTTCGGCGCTGATACTGCGGGTACATATAGAATAAGGGTCATTGCCACAGCTTCATGCGGAGCTGATACTTGTGATTTGACGGCCAGTGTAATTAAGGACCCAACAGCTCAGATTACCTGCCCAACTTCACCGACAACGGTTTCGTTATGCGGTCCGGATTCAGTGAGAATTCTGGTGCCGATAATGCCAACCAATGCCACGGTAACGGTCTCGCCAAACGGTAATTATAATTCGACCACACGTATGGTGTCATTCTATGTCTCCACATCAGGAACTCATACAAGAACAGTAACGGCTACCGCTACCTGCGGAAGCGCCACTTGCGTGGTAACGGCCAATGTGACCATTAACCAAGCGGCAAATATTACCTGTCCGGGGAATATTGATACGACTGTCTGTGTATCTCAAACAACACAAATATGCTTCCCCGTGACAGTGACTCCAGCGAATGCAACGGTTACCGTATCACCGTCAGGAACCTATAGTGCCGGCAAGGTATGTGTGCCGATTTCCGGAGTCGGAACATATCAGGTAAAGGTGATTGCCTCGACCGTATGTGGCGCCGACACTTGCTCGCTAAGCATCAAGGTAACGGATAATGGTGCGCCAGTATTGACGGTTCCGGCAAATCTTGTATTTCCAGCTTGCGATGATGACATTCAGGAAATATGCATAGACGGAATTTCGGTATCAGATATCAATGGCGATAATATCAATTTGACAAAAACATGTGGCCCGGGGATATTCTATCCAATAGGGAATGACAGTGGTAAAATCTGTTTTACTCCAACCAATATTGATACGACATATACATTCTGTGTTGAGGCCACTGATGGTTGCAAGACCGTAAGCAAATCATTTACGGCAACGGTTTATCCATCGCCGGAATGTCTTGTCTGTGTAGATGTCTCAATTGAAACAGATTCTTGCGTAGTCGTAGGCGCCACAATACCGGTATACTTAATGATAACGACAAGAGATACAGTTGCGGGATTCGACTTGCTGGTAAGCTATGATGTATCAACGCTGACACTTGTAAATGCCAAAATTGGTATGGGTATAAGCGGCTGGGAATATTTCACATATAGAGTGGGTACCATTACCGGTTGCGGCGGCGGTTGTCCTTCGGGGTTGATTAGACTTATTGGAATTGCCGATGTGAATAACGGTGCGGCCCATCCAGCCCTCAATTGGTATATGCCAAATGGTATACTGGCTACGTTAACCATGCGGGTAACCTCCGACCAGAATATTGGCGGGCAATTCCTGCCGATGGGATTTTTCTGGTATGACTGCGGCGATAATGTTTTCGCAGATAGAACAGGTGTCAATTTGTACATGGATTCCAAAATTTATAATAGCTCGGGGAATATAATATGGGATGAATCGAATGATGTTTTATTCCCTGAGAGTGATCGCCAGTTTGGTCTGGGGGCGCCGGATTCATGTCTTGATGGCGATAAGGTTGTCCCGATTCGATGTGTCAATTTCAGTTTCGGCGGTGTCTGTGTAAAACATCCGGATTCGATTGATGCGCGAGGCGACTTAAATCTTAATGGCGTGTCAAATGAAATCGGCGATGCTGTGGTTTATACCAATTACTTCCTCTACGGCCTTCAGGCTTTTGTAGTCAATGTTGATGGGCAGACGGCGGCGTCGGATGTTAATGCCGATGGTTATGTATTAACGGTTGCCGATCTTGTTTATCTGATTAGAATTCTAACCGGCGATGCGGAGCCGTTGCCGAAAATTTCTCCGGAACTGGCCAATGTTTATATGAGCATGAAAACGGAAAGTAATTCGTTGGCACTAGATATTGATCATCGTGCCTCAATAGGCGGCGCATTCATGGTTTTCAAGTATAGCGGAGTTAGGCCGACAGGCGCCATTTTGGGCGATAAGGCCAATGCCTTGAAACTGGAATCGGTTATTACTGATTCTGAGATTAGGGTATTGCTGTATAGCTTTGACCGCGGCGCTATGATTGACCCAGGCAATGGCGAAATACTGCAAATCAGGTTTGAGGGGACAGGGTCAATTGAATTATCATCCGCCTCATTCTCGAGCTATCAGGGCCAAATTCTAACAACCAGAGTATCAGGTGAGATGCCTGATGAATTTCAATTATCGCAGAATTATCCTAATCCATTCAATCCGCAGACGACAATTAAACTTCAACTCCCAATGGCTGGGGAATGGAAACTCACCATTTACAATGTGAATGGTCAAGTAGTTAAGAAATTTGACGGTTATTCTGAAGCCGGCACAATTAGTGTAGATTGGGATGGCCATAATGATGACGGCCAGATGGCGACATCGGGCATTTACTTATATAAGGCAGAAGCCGGTTCCTTCAGCGCCACAAAGAAGATGATTTTGCTTAAGTAGCATATTTATAAAATATCTTTCCTTCAAAATGAGTTGGTTGTTAAGACCGGCTCATTTTTATTTATGATACTTACCGCCCGAAATAATGGAAAAAGCGCGATAGATTTGTTCCAGCAGAACCGGTCTGACGAGTTGATGAGACATGGTCATAGGGGAGAGGGAGAGTGTAGTATGGCACTTTCGCAGGATTGAATCATCGAGACCATAAATGCCGCCAATGATAAAATCAGCATCGCCGGATTTCATCTGGATTTGCTGAAGAAAATCTGCGAATTTTTTTGAGTTAAAGGATTTGCCTTTCTCCGACATGGCAATTTGATAACTTGATTTAATTCGCTTCTGAATTTGAACTGCTTCTGCCCGTCTCAGCTCGGTCTCAGATAGATTTTTTGACTGCTTTGCATCGGGGATATAGTCAAGAGTGACCTCTGCGTATTTTTTTAAAAAGGTCAAATAATGCTCCACCGCGGCATCGACCCAATAGTCTTTGTTTTTGCCGATAGCAATTAAAGTGATATGAAACATCAGTCCGAAATGGCTTTAAGGTACAACTTTCTGGTTCGGGGACCGTCAAATTCGCAAAAATAAATTCCCTGCCATGTTCCCAATAATAGATTCCCGCCGGATACAATTACTTGAAGGGATGGGCCGACGAGCGATGATTTTATATGTGCATCAGAATTTCCTTCGCTATGCATATAGGTCTCTTTTTGGGGGAATTCTTTGGCTAATTTGTAAATGATATCGCGGGTGACATCAGGATCAGCATTTTCATTAATTGTTACCGCCGCAGTTGTATGCGGGATAAAGACGGTTACAATGCCATCAATAAGCCCGGATTTTTTGATATAATTCAACGCCAAATCGGTAATATTAATCATTTCCTCCCGGCAATTTGTCTTAATGGAGAATTCCTCAGCTCTCAAATAGCGCCTCCACAAAAGAATCGGCATTGAAAGCTTCCAAATCATCAATGCTTTCGCCAATGCCGATAAAATCAACAGGAACAGAAAGCTCCTGCGCAATGGCTACTACGATGCCTCCCCGTGCTGTGCCATCGAGCTTGGTGACTATAAGACCATCACAACCCACGGCATCGGTGAAGACTTTTACCTGAGAAAGTGCATTCTGGCCGGTAGTACCATCTATTATTAATTTTGAAAATATCTGATTTGAGGGCACCACCTTTTCCGTAACGCGTCGAATTTTCTTCAATTCCTCCATCAGGTTGGCTTTGGTGTGAAGGCGTCCGGCGGTGTCAATCAACAAATAGTCGATTCCTTTGGAAACAGCTGATGATGCGGCATCAAAAGCCACTGAGGCCGGATCAGCGCCTGATTGTGCCGTAACAAGGACAACGCCGGATCTTTCCGCCCAGATTGCCAGCTGTTCGACTGCGGCGGCTCGGAATGTATCGCAGGCGGCTATCATAACCGATTTGCCATTATTTTTAAAATAATGTGCCAACTTACCGACTGTCGTTGTTTTGCCGGTGCCATTGACTCCGGTAATTAGCCAGATGTGGGGACGGATTCCATTTCCCATAAGCGACTTGCGGTTTGACTCTAATATTTTCTTTATTTCATCTTTCAGTATTCCAAACACGGTATCGCTATCGGTCGCTTTGGCTTCTTTGGCCAATTGGCGCAGTCGTTCAATGATACGGTCAGTAGCGGCGACCCCAATATCGGCTTTGAGAAGAGATTCTTCAATCTCATCGATAAGGTCATCATCCAATTTACGGCCGGTGACTATTTGGCTGATTTTCCCAAGAATACTATCACGTGTCTTGGCAAGGGAATCTTTTAATTTCTTAAATCCTGAAAACATTATTAATTCTGCTGCAAATCAATTGTCATCAATATTGGTTGAGGAATCAATGGTAACGTCCGAAGATAGGCGGTTTTTTATTGATGGGGGGAGTTCCGTATCCTGGGGTGTCGAGGCATTATCGATTGAAGTATTAATTAATCCTCCCTCCGGTTCCTCGTTGAAACGAACAGAAACAACTCTGGAAATGCCGGGTTGTTCCATGGTGATGCCATAAAGGACATCGGCGGCCTCCATAGTAATTTTATTATGCGTAATAATGATAAATTGTGTCTGGTCGGAAAAGGCTTTAATCATTTTAAGAAAGCGGTGGATATTGGCATCATCAAGGGGGGCATCGATTTCATCGAGGATACAGAATGGAGAAGGTTTGACCAGATAAATGGCAAATAGCAGAGAGATGGCAGTTAAGGCTCTTTCACCACCGGACATTTGCGCAATCGACAGAAGCTTTTTCCCTCGAGGGCGGGCGATTATTTCGATTGGAGATTCAAGCGGGTCGTCTTCTTCAAACAGGCGGATATCCGCCTCGCCGCCGGTAAACAACTCCTCAAATACCTTTTGGAAATTTTTGCGGACTTCATCGAAAGTACTGAGGAAAAGATTGCGCGCCGTGACATTTATCTTGGTAATAGTTGACTGAAGGGTTGACTTGGCGCTGAGCAGATCATTGAGCTGGGTTGTAAGAAATTCCTGTCTCTCTTTGTAAGTTTTGAATTCCTCAAGAGCCAAGAGATTAACGCCCCCGAAATTGCGCATAGTCTCTTTCAATTCATGCATTCTCTCCAACTGCTTTTCTGAGGGAATGGAGGCGTCTGGTGGGGGAGCAGTAATATTTTCCAAATCGATATCGTATTCATTTCTAATTTTTTCAATAACTGCTCTGTTCTCGGCTTCAATTTCGGTCATTCGTAATTCAATAGTATGCAGTTCATTGATGGTGGAATCTTTTGAATGGCGCGAGTTTTTTATATCTTTTTCACTATTATTTATACGCAGGAGAATTTCATCATGGGATTGGCGCAGAGCGTATTGTTTTTCCGATAACAGAGAACGGGCGTCAAAGGCTTCTTTTAATTCTTTTTCCATCCGCTCAATACTATCAAGGCCGGAGTTAATTTCAATTTCGGCATTGGTTATCTCTACAAGTTTCTGGGAGATAGTGGATTCAATTTCCGAAATAAGCTCTTCGGTATGTCTTATGTTGCTTTCGAGTTGCTGTTTCTTGCTCTTATTCTCAATCAGGTTTATCTGTACCAAAGAAAGACGTTTTTGGATTTGCTCGGAAGTAGTCTCTCGCAGGTTGATATCCCTATTCTGTCTGTCCATTTGCTCCATAAGCCCGCCTTTTTCCTGGGCAAGCTGGTCGTAATTAAGGGTAAGGGAGTATTGTCTCCCCTTCAAAATTTCCAGTTTTTCTGCGAAAGTTTTCTGTTCTTTTTCTATCCTACGAATATCATTTTCAGCGGACTGTAATTCATAAGTGGCGGACGTAATTTCCTTTTCATTTGTATCAATTTGGTCGGCAACTTGTTCAAGCCGGAAATTCAGCTCACGCAGTTCCGCTTGATTTTCAGCCAATTGTGTAGTAACTTTATTGCGAAATTCTTTCAGTGCGCGCAATTTTTCGGATATATCCGATAGGATTTTTTCCTGTTCAGTAACCTTTTCCCGTCTGCCAAAGAGTGATAATCCTTCATTGGAACCGCCGGTCATGATGGCCTTCGAATGATGAAGGCGGCCATCGATTGTGACTGCGGAATAAAACTGAGGAAGATGCGCCAGAACATCATCAATATTCCCGTTTGCGACGACAGCCGTTCGGGATAAGAGCAGGTGCACAAGGGGATTCATTTCTTCAGATACGGAAATAAATTCATCGGCCCATCCGATAAATGATGGTGAATTTATTTCCGGTCGAACAAGCAGTGAATCCTGTCCGGCAGATTCAAGAACAATCAGGCCGGCTTTGCCCTTTTTCTCCCGGCGTAAGTATTCAATAATGTCGGAAGCCGTTTTGCGATTACGGCATATAATAAAGCCGGCCAATTCACCTATGGCCGCTTCAATGGCATCCTCATAACTACTTTTGGGGGTTATATTGTCGGCGACAGTCCCGATTAGGTCTGGCCAATTGTCTTTGTTTTCAAAGGTTGCCACCACACCCGAACCGTATCCATCGTAATGAGTAATCATTTCCATGAGAAGATGGCGTCTGGCTTCAGCGGCTTCAAGTGACGCCGAAAGCTCAATTATCTCGCCGGACAATTCTTCTGACTTTGCATTCTCTTCGGAAATTAATGATTCTATCTCTGTCGCGTGCCTTCTAAGGGAGCTCGACTGTTCAACCAATACGGCAAGTTTCTCATTCAATCGTGAGAGTTTGGTCTGCAATGACATTTTTCGGTTAGCGGCTTCATTGAGGGTGAGGTCAATTTCGACCAGTTTGTTTTTAAGCTCAGATTCCTGTTCTTTAAGATTGGTATCGTCGCTCATACCTGCTGAAAGCTGTCTTTCGAGTGTCATCATTTGTTGGCTGAGCTCGTCCTTTGTTTTTCGGGACGAGAGAACCTCATCATCGGCTTCATTCAACATTTTTTCACTTGCGGAAACTTCGTTTTGAAGCTGAATTAATTCCCCATCAACCATTGTCATTTCTGAGGTCGCAGACTCAATTTGCTCAAAGAGGATGGCCTTTCTCTTGCCAAAAGCCTCTATATCGAGAGAATTTTTCTCCTTAAGTTGACGGGCATTTTCGCGCTTCTGACGGAAGACAGAAATGTCTTTTTCAAGCAAATGGCCGGCTTCGGATTTTTCATATATTTGTGTCCCGATTTCGGCCAGTTGACGATCAAGGTCAGTCGATAGTTTCCTATCTTCCTCCTGCCGTGCAGAATGGGAATCGATTTCGGCATCACATTTTAATTTTATATCAAGAAGATTTTCCCGCTTAGTGGTCAGTGCGCGTTTTTCGGTTTTGAAATTTTCTATTGATGATTTATTAAGATAAAGCTCCCACTCCTTAAGCTCATCGGCAATTTTTTGATATCTCTCTGCCTTTTTCATTTGGCGGCCAAGGGAGTTGACCTGCGTGTTAACCTCAGCGACAATATCTTTTAGGCGGAGCAGATCCTGCTCGGTGGCTTCGAGTTTGCGTAGGGCCGCTTTTTTGCGATTTTTATATTTGGAGATACCGGCGGCTTCTTCAAATAGAAAGCGGCGTTCTTCGGCACGGTCTGATAAAATGGCATCAATCATATCCTGCTGAATGACCGAATAAACATGAGCGCCAATGCCTGTATCCATAAGGAGGTCGGCAATATCTTTCAACCGGCAAGGGATTTTATTCAAAAGATATTCGGATTCACCGGAGCGGAAAAGACGTCGCGTAATTTGGACTTCGGAATATTCGGTGGGAAGAATCCCCTTATTATTTTGAATGACCAGCGTGACTTCAGCCATACCAAGCGGTTTCAAATCGCGGGTGCCATTGAAGATAATCTCTTCCATCTTGGTCCCTCTTAAAAGGGAGACTTTTTGTTCGCCAAGCACCCATCGTATTGAATCGAGGATATTGGTTTTGCCGCATCCGTTAGGACCAACAATGACTGTAACGCCTGGAATTAGTTTTATAACGGTTTTATCCGGGAATGATTTAAAACCAAGCAGTTCCAATCTTTTAAGATACACAATTCCTCCGGAATTCTAATTGTCGAGTTCATTGTCCTCTGCGGGACGGGAATATTTTAATCGATCAAGCATGTCTATAATGGATCTGTAAATATTTTTTTCGTCTCTGATATATTTGCTTTTTATTTCCAGATTATAATAAGGCATGCCAAGTTTGTTGCATCCGCCAATTCTAATAGCTTTTGGGAAAGATAATAGAATGGATTGAATAAAGTAATTCGGCACGAGATTTAAATCCAATATCAAATCAAAATCTGTTTGATGGAGATTCTTAATATAACTCTTTTTTGCAAGGCCGCTCCAAGTCAATTGATCCTGAGAGGGGGTCAAGATTCGATATCCTTTTCTTGGAAAAATGGCATAAACTTGACTCCCCGGAGAAGCAAGAAGATAAATTTCCGATGTCGAAAATAAGGCTGTTATTGCAGGAAGTAATTGTCTGATCATGGTTAGTTCCCGCTGATCGGGGGGGAGGCAAATTACAATATTCTTTCTATTATTAAGGTCGCCGGGGATATTTATGGAATGTGACTGGTGATTTTTCAGCCGAAATCTTAAGCGAAAACGCGCCCCAAAATCCTTAATCCCCATCATGAGCAGAGTCTCCGGGGATTAGATATAATCCCTTGGCATTATCGCGCGTGATTTGAAATCCCTTGATGGGCAATCCGCCCCTGGAAAGCGGTGTCAAAAGGGTATCATTCATTCTTAATTCAAGCCCTGCGGGATTACCGGCCGATATGATATAATTATTTATGGCTTTGAATTCATGCGAAGAGCCGGCTTTAAGAATGTCATAAATGACGGTATCTCCATCGGAAACAAGCTCCATCCAGCAATCGGCTCTGACATCAATACGCAGTCGTAATGGCTGTATAGCCATATTATTCGCCATAACTGATTCGATCGCCATAGTATCATAGGCGGGAATACCTTCATCAACTTCAATCTGAGTTGTGACTGCAGGGGGCTGTTCAGTTGGCGTGGTCTCCTCCTCAGGAGTCTTGCCTTTGATTAGAATGAACAAAATAACAGACGCGGCCAAAATTATGATTGCGGCGAAGGAGAGAAAGGTCTTTAGGCCTATTCTCAGTCCTTGGGTTTGTGGTTTTTTCCCCTCAATAGGAAACGGCGATATTGATTCGGTAGTGCCTGCGGCAATTTTGGGAGTCTCCTCAACTTCCTGATATTTTTCAAAGAGTGAGTCTCCGTCCAAGCCTAATTCTTTGGCATAAGAGCGGGCAAATAATCCATAATAAATTTGGGCGGGAAATTCCTTTATTTCACCATTCTCAAGAGCTTCGATATATTTCTCGAGAATTTTCGTTTCCCCCGCCATGGCCGCCACATCCTTGCCCAATTCCAATCTCTTTTGTCTGAGAACCTCTCCAATTTCTTTATAATTTGGTGCCATATAGCCAACTTATTAAAATATTTCCCCTGCCAGTTTATCCAGCAAAGTCATAGGTAAACCGATGACATTATCAATATTTCCATCAATTCTGTCAACTAAAAAACCACCCAATTCCTGTATTCCATAGGCGCCGGCTTTGTCGAGCGGCTCCCCTGATGCCACGTATTCCTCAATTTGAAATTTTGTTGTTTTTTTAAAGTAAACATCGGTAAATTCGTAACCACTGACAATTTTGCCCTGGGCATTTAATAGAGCAATGGCAGAGCATACCGTATGCATATTTCCTGAGAGTGAAGTAAGCATTTCTATGGCATTTTCGGGTGAAGCGGGTTTGCTTAAAACTTCATCATTCAATATGACAATAGTGTCACACCCCAAGGCGATTTCTTCATCTGTTATTAGTGCTTTGACTGCAAGGGCTTTCATTTTGGCAAGTTTCACAGTTAGTTGATACGGAGCCATGTTGGCAATATTATTTTCATCAATATCCGGAATAAATTGACGGAATGAAATACCATGCCTGCCCAATATTTGTACCCTTCGAGGTGAGCCCGAAGCCAGTAGTAATTTATATTTAAAAAGCAATCTATCAAGGTTGGGATAATTCGTCATCATCGAGCATTATTGTAACGGGGCCATGGTTAATAAGTTCGACTTCCATTTTAGCCCCGAAAATACCTTCTTCAATTTTAAGTCCTGATTTACGTAATTCTTGTAATAAAATCTGATAAAATAAATTAGCTTGCTCTGGAGGCATACTGATGTCAAAACCGGGCCGCCGTCCTTTTCTACAGTCGGCATATAGGGTAAACTGGGAAACCGCCAGTAATTCACCCTTTATATCCAAAAGAGAGAGATTCATTTTCCCCTGCTCATCTTCAAATATCCGCAAATTTAGGCATTTATCGGCCATTTTGGGAATCGCAGAGGAGGGATCTTCCTTTTTGAATCCGCATAACACTAATAAGCCATATCCAATGTTGCCGGTGCATTTTCCATCAACATGGACTTCGGCTCGCTTGACTCTTTGTAACAACAATCGCATAAAAATCAGGGCAAATATAAGGTATTTGCACAGATAAAATCAAATGATTATAATTGCATTGACAGCAAAGAAATATTATTATCCCCAAAATCAGTTTGGGAAGAAAAGGGTTTGAGATGGAATTGGGAAAGCTTTCATTTGGAATTGATATCGGTTCTGTTTCGGTTAAGATAGTAATCATTGACCAAGATCGGAAAATTATCAAGACCGCCTATAGGAGATTTCATGGACGCCCTTATCAAACTCTCAAGGAGTTACTGGATTCTGAATTTGGTGAATTTATAGGATCGCCTGCAAAACTGGGTTTCACGGGTATTGGAGGGAAGACCGGCGCCGGCATTTTGGGCGGAAATTGCTTTGGTGAAATTCCATCCATAGCGGCCGCAAATTATTTTTTACTCCCCGAAGTGAGGACCATTATTGAAATGGGAGGGGAGGATTCCAAATTTATCCAACTTGATCCTGATAAACAAATAGTAGTTGATTTTAGCATGAATAATCTCTGCGCCGCTGGAACCGGGTCGTTTCTTGATCAGCAAGCGGCGCGTTTAAAAATTTCAATAGATGAGGAATTTGGGAAACTTGCCTTAAAATCAACGAATCCGCCAAGAATTGCTGGTAGATGCTCTGTTTTTGCCAAATCTGACATGATTCACCTTCAACAGACTGCCACGCCTGATTATGATATTGTTGCCGGGCTTTGTTATGCTGTAACCAGAAATTTCAAGAGCGCCATTGCGAGGGGCAAAAAGTTTCTGCCGCCGGTTGCCTTTGAAGGCGGAGTGGCCTCAAATCCCGGTGTTGTGAAAGCATTTATTGATATTCTGGAAATTTCCGAAGAGCAACTTATCATTCCCAAATTTCATAATGTAATAGGCGCCATTGGCGCCGCTCTGCTTGTTCAGAAAAATTCAAATGAAGAGGCGGTAGCAATTGATACAAATAAAATATTGGGATATTTGAAGTATCGAGGGGTTTCCAAAAGCGGGCGGGAGCGCTTGTCATTTGATTATCCTGATTCCAAATTCTATTCTTTGACATCACAAAAATATAATGAATGCACGGAAGGAATAGAGGTTTACCTTGGGATCGATGTGGGTTCGCTTTCGACCAATCTGGTTTTGATAGATAAAAATAAAAATGTTATCGCACGGCGGTATCTTATGACGGAGGGGAGGCCGATAGAGGCAATCAGGCGCGGCTTAACTGAAATTGGCGATGAAGTGGGGAGTAGGGTCAAGGTGATCGGAGTAGGGACTACGGGTTCAGGCAGATATCTGACGGCCGATTTTGTGGGGGGGGATATAGTTAGAAACGAAATTACAGCGCAGGCAACGGCGGCAGTCAATATCGACCCCAGCGTGGATACAATTTTCGAAATAGGGGGACAAGATTCAAAATATATTTTCCTTGACAACAAGACGGTCATAGATTTTGAGATGAATAAAGCTTGTGCGGCAGGAACGGGATCATTTCTTCAGGAGCAGGCGGAAAAGCTAAATATAAATATCGAGAGAGAATTCGGCGATAGGGCGCTTTCGGCCCAGTGTCCGGTAGGATGCGGTGAGCGATGTACCGTTTTTATGGAATCCGATTTGGTGAGTCATCAGCGGGCCGGTGCCACAACCGATGATCTGATTGCCGGTTTGGCATATTCAATTGTTTCCAATTACCTAACTAAGGTTGTCGGTGATAGAAAAATCGGCGAGAAGATTTTCTTCCAAGGAGGGGTGGCTTGGAATAAGGGCGTGGTTGCCGCATTTGAAAAAATGATCGGCAAGAGAATTACTGTGCCGCCTCACCATGATGTGACCGGAGCTATCGGGGCGGCAATTTTGGCGATGGAAGCCGATACAGGTGATGGCACCAATTTTAAAGGGTTTGACCTCTCCAAGAAGAGTTACTCCATAAATACATTTCCCTGCAAGGATTGTTCCAATCTATGCGAGATTAGGGAAGTCACTATTGAAGGCGAGAGTCCGCTTTATTATGGAAGCAGATGTGAGAAATACGATGTCAAACGGAAAGAGGAAAAAGAAAGGCTAACCGATTATTTCAATTTGCGTCAGCAATTACTTTTAAAACGGTATATCAAGGTGGAGAAGCGAACGCCTTCCCGCGGACGAATTGGTCTTCCCAGAATTCTTCATTTCTTTGAATTTTATCCATACTGGAAAGCCTTTTTTGAATCACTTGGATTTGAAGTAGTCAATAGTGATGTGTCGGATCGTGATATAGTCGAAGCGGCTCTGGAGAAATTTGTCGCCGAGACTTGCTTTCCAATAAAAATGGCCTTCGGGCATATCGATAATCTGATTAAGAAAAAGGTTGATTATATATTTCTTCCGGGCATGATTCGATATACTGAAAATGGCTATGATGATTATGGCAGTTATATCTGTCCCTATGTTCAGAGCATAGCCAGCACAATATCAGCACGGTTCAATTTTGAAGCGGAGGGAATCAAGTTTGTTGGTTTTCCCATTGGAATACTTAGGGATAACTCAAGAATGTTTGGGCAGATAGAGAAATTACTTAAAGTAATGGATATATCTGAAGGAGAAACCAAAAAGGCAATAAATAGCGCCTTAAAAGCGCATGATATTTTCCGGAGCGCCATTTCTGCCGAGGGAGAGAATATTCTCAAAGGGTTGGGCAAAGATGAAAAATGCATGGTTATC
>JAGVEJ010000182.1 GCA_020058225.1 Candidatus Zixiibacteriota bacterium
ACCACTGATGCCAGAGTGATTATTATCGGAAATGGCTCTTTTGTTAGAGATGATAATCGCCGCAATGAATCAGGTTTTGCCCTTCTCATGAATATCGCCGATTGGCTATCCCAGGATAAGGGTTTAATTTCAATTCGCTCCAAAGACGTAGGCGCCGGATTGCTGAAGGAAACTTCGGATACCGCAAAAAAGGCCACCAAATATATCAATATGTTTCTAATGCCATTGATTGTCATCGTATTCGGCGTTATCCGCTGGCGGGTTAGAAAGTCCCCTAAGAAAGTAGAGTCAGTATGAAAAGACTTTTGATTCCCGGATTAATACTGGTCGCAATTGCCGCTATCTGGCTTTTCCAGAGTAAAATGGAAACCAAGCGAACTTCTCCCAGAAGTATTGAAAATTTCCTTAAACTGGACCAGAAGGAAATAAACAGAATTACCGTTAAAACTGCGGCCGATTTTGCGGCTTTTTCCCTCAAAAATGGTCGTTGGTATATAGATGATGCTCATCCAAAACTTGCCGACAGCGCCGCCGTTGAAAACATGATTACATCCTCAATTAACCTAAAGGTCGGGAATGTTATCTCGGAAAATCCAGAGCGCCAGCGCGATTTTATGGTCGATTCAATCACCGGTAATTTTATTCAATTTTATAATGGAGATAAACTCTTAAGCTCTATATTTATCGGTAAAATGACCAGTGATTATTCCCACTCCTATGTTCGCAAATCGGGTTCCAAAGAAGTCTATCTGAGTGAAGGTTTATTGACTTATATTTTCAATCGACGACGGGCTCAGTGGCTAAATAGGAATATTCTTTCTTTTCAACCGGCTAATGTTAGGGAGGTGGAATTTATTTATCCTGATAAGTCTATTCTTATAAGGCATTCCATGACAGAATGGTATGTTTCCAAATCCCCATATACGGACAGCCTTCCGACCGATAGCATGAAAACCGATGTATTCCTAAGACAGGCCGGAAATTTGAAGGCCAGCGATTTTGCCAATGAATCTGATAGCGGCAAAATCAATTTTGGCCTGCCTGCCATGACCATGAAAGCCACACTTTTAGATGGGACAGCACAAACTGTGGAATTTGCCTCGGCCGATAGCACGGCTAATAGATATTATTGCCGTCGGCCTGATATTGAGGATGTTTTTGTAATTTCGGGTAGCGCTTATGATAATATGCTAAAGGAATTTGCCGATTTTCTGCCTGAATAGTTCATGTATCATTAAAATAGACATGGGGCGACCTTAGGTCGCCCCAATTCGTTTATCAGTAAACACCTCAAAGTCTTGAGCTAATGTGGTATCCCAGAAATAAATTTCAGGTTTTGTCGGGTCCTAATCCCGATTCGCTTTGCGATTCGGGGTGAGACCCGACAACTTTATTTATGGCAAACGAATGCGTCAGGTCTCATTCTCCCCGACAAATTCGGGGAGAATGAGGACCAAACGCAACCATTAGATAGATGTAAAAATCCATTGGAGACACCACACTAATATTTAATATTTTATTTGTTATCGGGGTGGATTTTCTCTATTTTATTTTCAAACCAAAGAAGGAGGTATCTTATGGCAACCTTTATTATGGCGATGACCATAAACCCTAATGCCAAAAAGCTCCACTCGGATTTATCTGCCCAGGTTAATAATTCTCTTGAAATTTTTGCATTGAATAAGGTCAAGGTTTCTAATTTTTATGCGACACTGGGCAGATATGATTATTTGGCTATTTTTGAGGCCTCAGACCAAACCATAGCATTCAAGGTCGCCTCGGCTATCAATGGCAAAGGAATTCTGGAAACAGAGACCTGGCCGGTTATCACCTATGAGGAATTCTCGAGACTTCTCAATTGAAAATCAACATTGATCTGTTTGGAGGTATAGTGAAAAAATGGATTTATATCATCCCTGCAATTTGGGTAACAATATTTATGGCATCCGGCCTCTATTCGGCTACCGGCGATATTATCAAGAAATTCCCCACACCCGGCAGTTGCCCGACAGGATTGGCTTTTGATGGAAAATCGTTTTGGATGGCGGACCGCAAATCAGATTCTCTATATCAGATTAATCCGGAAAATGGCGCTATTATTAATGCTGTAAACGCTCCGGGGTACCAGATTGAGGGGCTTGCATGCGAAAATAATTATATCTGGGCGTTAGACATCGAGGAAAAATCGATTTTGAAATTCAATCCACAGACCCAAGTCAACGAAAAAACTCTTCCGGGCCCCTGTGATGACCCTCAGGGATTGGCTTGGGATGGTACATATCTCTGGATTGGAGATATGACCAAAGATAGATTATACCAATTCTCCACCGAAGACGGCACCACCATTAGGGAAATTCCTTCGCCATCGGGCAATCCCAGCGGCCTCTCTTGGGATGGCAAATATCTCTGGGTATCCGATAGATTCGATGATATGGTTTATATGGTATTACCGGAGAATGGCAATGTTATTCTATCTATTCCGACTCCATGCAAATATCCTCGAGGCATTGCTCATGATGGAGTCTTTTTATGGAATGTGGACTATCAGTCCGACACCCTTTACCAAATTATGCTTCAAGATACGGTCAAATATATCCAAACAAATGAGCGTCAGGAAAAACTCGAATACATACATCAATTTAGAAATTATGGACCGGGAGAGATTACATCACTTGATATATATATCGCCATTCCTCAAACCCTCCCCTATCAGACAATAATTGGCGTCCCGATTATGACTCCTTCTCCCACCGATTATTTAAATGATAAATGGGGGCAAAAAGTCGCTCATTACCATTATGCTTCTCTTCCTGCCGGCGGACAGATATCCGTTTCCATGAATGCATCGGCCGAGATTTATAAATTGAGATATTTCATTTTCCCCGATAAAGTCGGCACATTAAAAGATATCCCCAAAGAAATCACCTCATCCTATCTTGTTGACGACACCAAATATTGGATTAATGATCCGATAATCAAAGAAGCGGCGCAATCTGCAATTGGAAATGAAACCAATTGTTATTGGATCGCCCGTAAGCTTTTCAATTATATTATCGAGAAATTGTACTATGAAAGAGTCGGGGGATGGAATGTCGCCCCAACCGTCTTGAAACGCGGCAATGGTTCCTGTTCTGAATACAGTTTTGTCTATATAGCGCTATGCCGCGCCGCCGGCCTTCCCGCCAGATATGCGGGTGCGGTGACTATTAGGGGCGATGATGCCTCAACCGATGATGTCTTTCACCGATGGGTCGAAGTCTATCTTCCCAATTATGGATGGGTGCCAATCGATCCTTCCGGTGGCGACAATAGCTCACCGGCCGGCCAGGCCGCTTATTTTGGACATATTAACAACAATTATCTTATCACAACCCTTGGCGGCGGTTCATCAGAGTATCTCGAGTGGGGGTACAATTCCAATGAAATTTGGCAATCCAAAGGGAAATGTAAAGTCTATACCGAACACATCGGCGAATGGTCTCCCCTATCAAATTCTAAAACAGATAGCTTATTATTGGAAGATTCAGCCAAAAATTGCAAACCAAAGTGATCAAGGGGACTTTGTATGATAAGAATATTTATATCTATAATAATATTATTAATAATCATTTCTGCAATGGCGAGGTCACAAATGGAAGATTCATTGCCAATTGGCCCACGATTCCATCATGAAACCGGTTTTGGCGATAAAGGGGCCAAAGGTGAAATATTAGATTGGGGAAAAACTCTGCCTCTTTATAAAACTTATGATAGCGCACAAAAAACCAAACTCCCGATTTCATCTCTCGAAGGTATTAGCCTGAATGATGCTATTGCCAAACGTAAATCAATACGTTCATTCGCCGAGAAAAAATTAAACCTCCAACAGGTTTCAATAATATTGCAATCCGCCGATGGCATAACTCATTATTACAAAACCTATGCTCTGCGTTCTGCGCCATCAGGCGGCGCTCTCTACCCAATTGATATTTATCTCTTCGCATCGGGCGTTGATTCACTGCCGAATGGCATGTATCATTTTCAGGTCTCCGATAGCAGTTTGGAGCTGGTCAAAGAAGGCAACTTCAATGACCAGCTTTGCAAAGCCTCATTTGATCAGGAATGTGTTGGCGCATCTCCAATTACATTAGTTCTTACCGCACGTTTTCCCCGTTCCACCAAAAAATATGCCGACCGGGGATATCGATATACATACATGGAGGCAGGCTCAATATGCCAGAATATTTATTTACAGACAGCATCACTTGGATTGGGAACTGTATCTGTCGGCGCTTTTAACGACGATGCCTTGAATCTTCTGCTTAAAGTTGATGGAATAGAAGAAGCCGCCTTGCTGATTATGCCGGTGGGCTATCCGGCAATGGAATAAAAACCGGTTATTGCAGTGGCATATCGCAATACACTCCATAAATACAAACACTATAAGTATGAAGCTCCGAGAAAACTACACCCTGGCCAACTGCTGTAAACCTCAGCCCAGTGATGTCATTATCGGTTATTATAGTTATGATAATTTCATCAAAGTGCATCGTTCCGGTTGTCATAATCTTTCTAAAGCTGAATCTTCTCGACTGATTAATCTTATCTGGCAAGATATTCTGCCGCCGATTGGATTCACGCCTGATGAAGATTATGCGCAGTTAGATGATCTGGATTTTCGAATACTCGCCCATCATCAGGAAATGGGGCTCGATTATTCATTGATGGTTGCCTATATGCTTAATATTGATGACCAGACGGCCTTCGACAGACATGACAAATTGCGCAATCTGGGATTTCTTCAGCGGGTGAAAGCGGTGATGATGCAATATCGCAAAAATATAGTCAAGAACAAATGGATTAAACACCGCAATCATACTTATTATGATTTGACGGACAAGGGGAAGAAATATTTGCGATATTATTTGGGGAAAGAATGCTGAATATAAGGGGCTTCATATTGTAGGGGTTTAATTCATTAAACCCCAATTCTGGGTTTGATAAATCAAACCCCTACGATTTAGAATATTTTGGAATAGAAATATATTAAGAGCGCCGAAACCACAATCCCACTATAAAACCCCAACATAAACATATTTCGCCAAAAGGGAGCTTTCTTTTTTTTCTTGGGAGGCGGCACATTAATTATGGAATGACAATGTTTGCAGACCACCGCCCCGCCTGCAATATCCTCTTTGCAGTATGGGCATTTGTCTCTTTCTTTTGTCCCTTTCATATAACACAAATTATATTTCTAAAAATATTAATCAACAAAAAAAGGGCGACCTTAGGCCGCCCCAAAATCATATCAAATCCCTATTAGGCCGGATATTCCACCCTCGCAAACCATTCTAACTCAATTTCCGGAAAGAGTGAATCTCTCTTCTTGCAATCGGAATAGAATTCCCATTCGCCGGCGGAAATCGCCTCGCCGCTGATTTTCTTGTCTGCCATTTCGGCCAACTTCTTAAAATCGGACGAATGCTCCGATAATCGCAGTTCTGCATAATCCCTCGCCGCCCAGGTGGAAATCAAAAACTGCCAATCGGAAGCCGCCATCAGCATCAACTCGCGGGCCGCTTGTTTCATTATTTCCACAAGATCATGATCAATTGTGTTCTTATTCGCTTCATAATGTTTGGCCAGCTCGTGCATTTTGTGTTCAGCTTCATAGACATGTTTCCATGTCCATTCATTTTCCTGATTAAGCCAGATATAGTGATGACCTCCTTCACCCCAGCTCCCTTCCGGAATTGATATAACATCCCTTGGCTGGACCCGGTCAAGATGCTCGCCGAGAAAAGAAGATTCAATTTCAGGATCGCGGCAAATTCGGGCAATTACTTCTTTCAAGAAATTTGGCCCTTCAAACCACCAATGGCCGAATAACTCAGCATCATAGGGCGCTATCAGAATGCCGGTACGGTTTGAGGTGCTATGATATTTGGAAAGGATATCATTTACTTTGCCCGCAAAATGACTTGCATTTTCGGGCAGACGCATCAAAGCCTTATCCCAGAAATACTCAACTTTATCAGCCAGATCGGATTTCGATGAAGTTACCGCCCAATAGCGATGTCCTCCGGGAAACCGTTTTTTATGAAAATCAAGATAACTGCCGTCACCCGGATATCCATGCTCACCCGACCAAACCAATAGGCCGGTTTCGGGATCGCGGGTAAAAACCGCTGTTAGTTTTTTGCCCTCAGGCGACGAGCTAACCAGATAAACCTCTCGCGGGGATTTGGCCTTATCCTCTTCACGCGGGTGGTATTGGGCCTCGAACTGCCCCCAAAGACGTTTTAGGGCTTCAAATCTATCCATATATACGCCGATAGTCTTCCCGCCTTTTAGCAAAGCGGTATCGATAATAAAGAACTCCAGTCCATTCTCAGAAAGGAATTCATCCACTCCCTTGCGTAAATGAGTATCCTGTTTGCCATGAATGGGAACCGGCGGAGTCCAGTTATATCTTGGGCGGTAGGCGCACTCGGGAAGCCATATTCCACGGGGATAACGGCCAAAATGCTTGAAATAGTTTTTGACCGCCATCTTTGTCTGCGCCTGCACGGTTTCATCACGAGATAAAAGCGGGAGATATCCATGCGTGGCTCCGCAGGTCATTATTTCAAGATATCCCAAATTTTGAAGTCTTCTAAGCTCACCAATGATATCCCGATTAATCTGATTGAAATGATTTAGTGAATCCTGATAGAATTTTTCCCAATTTTGGGCATTCTTGAGCATGTTTTTCTGACTATATTTATGGAATTCTCCGGCATCTTTTTGGGCGGCCTCAATTTTTTGCGTAAGATATGAAACAAACTCCAGCTTGAATGAATCATCCGCTAACTGCTCGCATAATACCGGCGAAATATCAATCGTCAATTTTGGGTTAAGCCCCTCCACCACCAGCTCATCAAGAATAGATATTAATCTAAGATAGGTTTCCCCTGCCGCCTCGGACAACCAATCCATTCCGTGCGGCCATCTTCCATGCGCCAATACGTAGGGTAAATGTGTATGTAAAACAAATGCGAAATATCCTTTCGTCATTTTTCTTCTCCATTGGGATCCGGCGTCCCAAATCCGATACTCTTTCCCTGCATGCCATCCGGTCCGCCAATAATTTTAATTTCGCCAAATTGCTTTTCAAATTTTTTCAAATTATCATCAAGTGTCTTTTGAAGAAGCTTGGCGTGGGTTGGTGTCATTATTATTCTTGCCTGTACCCTTGTCTTGGGCGCTCCGGGCATTATACGGGCGAAATCCAAAATAATCTCCGTTGCTGAATGCGCTATCATAACCAGATTGGAATATATCCCTTCGGCTTCCTTTTCGCCGATTTCGATATTTATCTGCTGTGGTTTGATTTCCATTTTGCCGCCTTTATTCAACTTGTAAAACCTTTCCTCATTTTTTATATTGGCCGAAAGTTAAAGCAGTTTAGGAATAACCCTCATGCCAATAAAGATTGACAGAATCGATAAGATATCGGCAAATTTTGGAAAATCAACAATTTTAATTCTGGGCGATATTATGCTCGACGAGTATCTCTATGGCTCGGTCAGCAGAATTTCCCCCGAAGCGCCGGTGCCGGTGGTTGAAATTAACGACGAGCAGTTGCGCCTGGGCGGAGCGGCCAATGTCGCCAACAACACCAAATCACTTGGCGATGAGCCGATTCTAATAGGCGTTATCGGCGAGGATGAGGCTTCCATCAAACTCAATCAATTGTTAAAAGAGAGAGGAATTTCGCGCGATTATTTGATTGATGATCAAAACAGGCGAACCACAATTAAGACGAGAATAATCGCCCATTCACAACAGATTGTCCGTGCCGACCGTGAGGATGCTTTTGAGATTTCAGCCAATATCGAAAAGAGAATTCTGGATAAATTCAAATCCATCATTGATAAATTAAAGGGCATTATTATTGCGGACTATGGCAAAGGAGTAATCACGGTCTCTCTACTTGAAAAAATCATCCCTGCCTGCCGAGAAAAGGGCATTTTTGTTGCCGTTGACCCCAAAGAAACTCATTTCTTCAACTATAAACGGGTATCGGTAATTACACCCAATCATCATGAAGCAGGATTTGCCGCCGGGAAAAGAATCAAGACCGAGGATGATCTAAAATATGTCGGCAAATTTCTTCTGGATAAACTGCAATCTGATTCAATTCTAATTACTCGCGGCGGAAAGGG
>JAGVEJ010000091.1 GCA_020058225.1 Candidatus Zixiibacteriota bacterium
AAAACGGCAGACAAAACATCTGCCGTTCACATTATCTTAATTGCAGATCAATTATGGCTTTAATATCAGATAAAACGGTTTCGAACCAGAATGCTGATAAGCATCCGTTGTGTGATTATCGGCCGCGGCAACAGCAATTTGAACTGAATCTATCACTGAAAGCATAGCATCATCATCATTTCCAGTATATAGATTACGCATAAATACGACAGTCCATGTGGAAGAAACTGATATTGAATCATATCTGCTTGCCGTGATCACATCCCATCTGCTATTGGCCGAACGATAACTGGAATAATAGACGGTGGTATCAATCACATAACCCGGCATTATATAACCGAGTTGCCATTCCTTTGTGGATTTATACTCAATGGCATCTTCCGTATATAAAACGGCTCCATGAAATGCGGTATCGGCGCTATGCATTTTCCAAGGTCTAAGGCCACCACCCGTAACATGATAGGGATACCAATTGTCAATGTATAGATTTAAAGCATACGGTTCCACATCACTTTTGGCAGTATCGTGGCTCCACCATTCATCTTCCGCCAGCCTGCCGGGTGCAGTCGTCGTCGATTTCCAATTCCAAACATCCACATTCCCGCTGTCTGTGCTGGTCGTCATTGAAGTACCATGGCACATAGTAGCACAATTGGCTTTCTCGGTGCCATTGTCGCCATTATCAAAGAGAATGAAAAATTTATCCTCTCCTCCTTTAGCCTCAGCGTATGTTATATGCGCCCATGGGTCCTGCTCATTATTTGTTTTCATTATATAATTACCCCGCAAATTGGCATAATCATCATTCCAACGGGCGTATATATATAATTTTCCATCCCTTGTAATCGCCTTCATAGTTACATTAATCTTGCCTAAATCCGGGTCAGAACCATAGTTGGCGGCGTCTCCCCCAATTTCAATATTAACCGAATCCACCAAATTCCACACTGCATCATCCACCGCGGTCATGCTTGGCGCCGCCACCGTTGTATCTACTACCAATCTCGGCGATGCCGGCGGCGGTGGCGGATTTGTCCCCCCATCATCTTTACTGCATCCGACCATCAAAACGCCCAGTAATACCAATAATGAAATAAGCAACCTTTTCATGTTTCCTCCTTGGTTGAAAAATTTCCTTCTCATAAGTTAAGACCTAAGATAAAGTCTGTCAATCAATTATTTGAACATTATTCCAATCCTTATTAATTTCGCAGGATTGGGTATAGTCTAATTATTTATACCATTTCTTATATTATTTTCCCGAAAAAAAATTGCCCTGTAGGGGCGGACCCACGCGTCCGCCTTTATATTCCCTAAAACCTAAATTCCGTATTTATATAGATATATTTCTCCGTTATCTCTTTGCAATTCTCATAATCGGTCATTCGATAATTCAGCGCCATCACAAATCCCTTCGATACAAACCATTCTACGCCGGCAAATAGCATCCCTTTGCCGTCATTGTCTTCTTTATCATTGGGATCAACAAAATCAATTCTGCCGAATAGGTCGAGATTTTTCAGAAAAGAAGTTGAATCAAAAAGGCAAGCCGGATAAAATGTCGCAAAATACGACATCCCCGTTATGGTAATTTTCCCAGTGTCGGCTCCATAACCAAGAGTATTCCAATTTAAATCGAAACTGGCCTCAAATATATTTGTCATCGCAAATTTCGCCCCCGCGGAAATAACCTCATGGCTGTAATTTGATGCGAACCTCGTTGAATCAAATATTATATTGCGCGTGCCGCGATAATATTGCGCAACCAGTTGGGTCTTTTCAAAATCCTTTTGTGAAACAAGCGGTTTGATAGTCCCATACATATTAATATTTTTCTGCTTATTTTTCTCATCGATATCAGTATATTTTGCCCCATTATATACCGAAAGGCCTGCTCCACCCATTTTGCCTTCATTACCGATAGGGAAATGCAGTGTTATGCCTAAATCTGAAGATGCCTGCCAATCATTCAGCCGTAATATTGTCCGTTCTATATATCGCCTTCCCCATAGATTATCGATATATTCGACATGCTTATTGCGTAACAATCCCAACAGTATCATAAAATGATTATTGGCGAATTTTGGGCGAATTTCGGCATAAGCATATTTGAGTATCATGGTATAGCCGACAAAACTTAATCCCTGAGTCCTTTCGAGAGTGTCCGCCAATCTTACCGCACGCATATCCAACGTTATATTGACATTGACATAATCGGATAATTTTGAGGCCACAGTTATATAACTGCGGGACAGATCGAATTTTGTAGGTGTGCTTTTGCCTTGCGTTAGATCAATCATCCATGAAGAACATATTTTCCCCTCGACTTTTGTTTCTGCGGCATATAGACCGCCATATATAGAACAAATTATTAATGCAAAGACAATGCTTTTCCTCATCTTAATTCCCTTTTAACGCATATGGTTAATTTTTCAATAATCAGCAAAAAATCTTTCCAAGGGGTAAATGAATTGTAAATTTGCTCCCTTTGCCCAGTACGCTGTTGACTTCAATATTCCCGCCATGTGCCAAAACGATATGTTTGGCAATGGCCAATCCTAATCCGGTCCCACCGAGAGCTCTGCTTCGTGAGGGATCAACACGATAAAATCTTTCAAATATTCTGGGCAGGTGTTCTTTATCTATACCGCATCCATTATCTATCACACTGATTGCTATTTCTGCTTCATTGTGCTGGCACTCTATATTTATCTTTTGCCCGACATCGCTATATTTGACCGCATTATCAAGCAGATTTATCAAGACTTGTTCCATCAACGGCGCATTTATCAATGCTGTGATGGCTTCATTGCATTCATGTGTAATTTCAATCTTTTTATCTAAAGCTTTTGAATCGCAGGCCTGTATGCTATTTATAATTATATCCCGAAGTTTCTTGTCTTCACGCGCTATTTCAAAACGTTCAGCTTCTTTTTCCATTCTTGACAGCAAAAGAAGGTCATTTATAATTGCATTGAGCCGGTCAACATGCTTTTCGATTATTTCCAGGAATTTCTTGCTGTCTTCCGGATGATGTATTGCCCCATCAAGCAATGTCTCTACATAACCTTTGATATTGGTAATTGGGGTTTTAAGTTCATGCGAAACATTGGCGACAAAATCTCTTCTAAGATTTTCCAATTTTCTCAAATGGGTTATATCATTAAAAACCAGCAATACGCCGATTTTGCCCCCATGGCTGTCTTTAAGAAGTGCACTTCTAACCTGAAGATATTCATCTTCAACCAGAGATATAGCTAATTCTCCATCAGTCTGCGCGGTCCCGGCAAATGTCCGTGCAATAAGTTTATGCAATTCCGGTACCCTGATTGCCTCTTGAATGGCGCGGCCATGAGACGAAATAAGATCAACTTTTAACATCCTTCCTGCCGCATAATTCATAGATATAATTTTTTCCTGCAAATCAATGGCCAGAACCCCCTCCAACATACTCGCCAAAATTGCTTCCTGCTCATTTCGTTGGCGTGTCAATATCTTGATATGCCGATCGAGTTGTTCCGCCATTATATTCATGGCTTCGGCTAATGCCCCAATTTCAGCCGATTCCGGTACCGCCAATTTATGGTGCAATTCTCCCCGCGAAAACTGTTCTGCGCCAAGCTTCAATTCCTCCAACGGACGGCTTATCCGACGCGATATAAATAAACTTAGAATCGCCATGATAGCCGCAATAATTGCACCCGCAATTGCCATTTTGGTCTTTATTGATTCAAGGGCATCATCAATTGTCTTTATAGAAACAGATGTTCGGACAATTAAAGCTATTTCGCCGCTTTGCATTACCGGCAGGGCCAGATACATAAGCCTTTGATGAATAGTACTGCTATATCTAACAGAGACACCCTTTCCCGTTTTAAGAGCCGACTGCACTTCCGGTCTGCCGCTATGGTTCTCCATTTTCGCCGGTTCGTCTTCAGAATCGCCGATTACTCGGCCATCAGGCAATATTACGGTAATCCGGGTCGATATTATTCGACCGATCTCTTTTGATAGCGAATCAACACCCTGATAATCGGCAGTGTTAAGATGAATAGCGAATTGTTTTGATACAAGGGTTGTCCGAATGTTTAAATCCTCCGCAACCTGCTCCAGCCAGAAATCATGAATCACCCCCGAACCAAACCAATATATCGCGACAAATGAAATAAATAAAATGATTAGATAGGTAGGGTACAACTGCCAGAGGATTCGCTTACGCGGCATTACTTCTCCTTGAATCGATATCCCACCCCTCGCACCGTTTCTATATAGACGCCGGCCGCTCCAAGCTTCTTGCGGAGCCCAACAATCTGAACATCAACCGAACGGTCTGTAACAATGGTATCCTCGCCCCTAACGCCATTTACAATATCATATCGCGAAAATACCCATCCCGGCCTTCTGGCCAATAGCTGTAATATCAAGAATTCGGTGAAAGTTAAATCGACCTTTTTCCCCTTAAAAGTAATCTCATGGCGACCGGGATGAATAACAATATCATGAATTTTAATAATGGCGGTTTCGTCCGGAATCTCCTCGCTTTTTCGCCGGGCAAGAGCTCTGATTCTGGCTATTAATATTTTGGGACTGAAAGGTTTTACGATATAATCATCAGCTCCAACTTCAAGACCCGTCACAACATCCGATTCCTCGCCTTTCGCGGTAAGCATTATGATAGGAACATGGCCGGTTTTGGGATCATTCTTAAGAATTTTGCAGACTTCCAGACCATCAATTCCCGGCAACATCAAATCAAGTATAATAATATCGGGATTGCCACTGCGTGCGGCCTTCAATCCGGATTCTCCGGATTCTGCGCCCGTGACATGATACCCCTCTTTGGTGAGATTATATTTCACCAATTCCAGAATATCTTCCTCATCTTCGATAATGAGAATTTTTTCCTTCGCCATTAACTTATCCTTTTGGCGCTATTAATTTCGGCGATAATTTAGAGTATTTCCGTTAAACTTTCAATATAATAATGACATTGATTGTGTCTCGACATTGGATATATTATACAAACCATGACTGACCAAAAATCAACCGCCCCCAAAATTGGCTTCCCAAATATTATCAGAGCTCTGAAATACCGGAATTACCGCCTTTTCTTTATGGGACAAGGGATTTCACTTATCGGCACATGGATGCAAAGAGTAGCCGTAAGCTGGCTGGTTTACCGAATGACCGATTCACCTTTTCTTCTTGGCGTAACCGCATTTGCCGGACAAATCCCGACATTTTTATTGGCGCCGGTAGCGGGAGTGTTGATTGATAAACATGATAGAATGAGGATTTTGATTGCCTCACAGGTTCTATCGATGATACAGGCCTTATCGTTGGCGACAATAGTATTGACTGATGTGGCCAAAGTCTGGATGATTATTACATTAAGCATAATTCTTGGTCTAATAAATGCTTTTGAGATTACAGCCCGGCAGTCGCTGGTGATTGATATGATTGATAAACGGGAGGATTTGGGAAACGCCATTGCTTTAAATTCCTCTATGTTCAACGGCGCGCGGCTTATCGGTCCGACTGTGGCAGGCGTTCTAATCGCAACGGTTGGTGAGGGTATCTGTTTTTTAATCAACGGGCTTAGCTTTATCGCCGTGATTTTTTCCTTAATGGCCATGAAAATCAAGCCACGGAAAATTGAAATAAAAGAAACAGACATTATCAGGGGATTGAAAGAAGGATTTTCTTATGCCTTTAAATTCCCGCCGATTCGTTCTATTTTACTCATTCTTTCGCTGGTCAATCTGATGGGAGTACAATACATTGTGCTGATGCCGATTTTCGCCCGGGATATTCTTCATGGCGGGCCAAAAACACTTGGATTTTTAATGGGTGCGGTTGGCATGGGAGCCTTATTCGGAGCGCTTTTTCTGGCCTCAAAAAAAACGGTCATTGGTCTCGGAAAATGGATAGGCTTAGCCGCCGCTGTTCTGGGCGCCGGTCTCATTTTATTCTCGTTCTCAAAATTATTCTGGCTGTCTTTATTGCTGTTATTGCCGGTTGGTTTTGGAATGATGGTACACATGGCCTCAAGCAATACGGTTCTTCAGACTATTGTCGATGATGACAAACGCGGTCGCCTGATGAGTCTCTACGCAATGTCCTTCATGGGGATGGCGCCCATTGGCAACCTCATAGGAGGAAGCCTGGCCGGAAAAATTGGAGCGCCCAATACATTAATCATTGGTGCATTATTCTGTCTGCTGAGTTCCTTGGTATTTTTAAAGAAACTGCCCGCCTTGCGAAAACTGATTCGCCCGATTTATATAAAAAAGGGAATAATAAAAGATATGACAGTGCAGTAGCTCAAAACCCCTTGGCGGTCTTGACTATTTATCGTTGTGTCAGTTCCTTAGCGAGGTCTTGCCGAGCGGTGAACTGTTACAATATTCCGTACCCTTGCAGTTCCACAACTTTTCTTGATATTTTTTAATAAAAAGGGTATTATTCCCATGATTGGGGAGTGAGTGTGGCATTTAGGTTTAAGCGATGAATTCGGAGTATAAAATAATATTATCGAAACCACAGGATTTTCGATCTATGGGAACTAAAAGGAGGAATCAATGAGACAGACGGATAATCCGTTCATGGGGGCTATTGTGCTCCTTGGGCTCGGCCTAATTCTTACCGCCTGTGTCAGTACTCATTCGGTTTATCTCGGCCCACCTGAGGAGCGCACGCCTGTACCAGCTGATTCCGTACGTATCTATACCAGTGAATCAGAACTTGACACGCTTGAATATGAGCGTGTAGCGATGATTGAAGCCACTGGCTCGGGCGAATGGACTTCGCAGACTGACATGTATAATGCCATGCGAAAGAAAGCTGCATCTCTGGGATGTAATGGGGTCATACTTCCGCAGATCGACGAGCCTGGCGCGGGCGTCAAGATTGCAGGAGAAATTTTCGGAACAGGAACGCAGCGCAGGGGAAACGCAATTGCAATTCAAGTTATGGGGAAAAAGAAGATACAGCCCTCGCAATAGCCACGCAAACCGGTAACCCGCCCAACGGGACTGTTTGTGCGCGGCTCGCCGCCTCGGTCCCCACTTCCGCCACAGGCGGACGGTGGGCAATCGTAGGGGCGCATGGCATGCGCCCTCAATCCGGATACACGCACTCCCCCCCTCCACAAAATCACTACAACTTTAATGGTAAACCCGACCGGAGGCCAATATATAGGAGGATACAATTATGCCCATAAGTAAAAAACAACTTATCGCCAACTGCAAAAACGCCCAAAAATCAACCGGACCCAAAACCCCGCTGGGCAAACTGCGCTCCAGTGGCAACGCCTATAAACACGGCCTTTATGCCAAAATGACACTAAAATTCGCCCTCGAAAGACTGTCCACTTCTGACAGATCCCTTTTTATGGAAATCCTTCTGAAAGAGATGAAAGGCCAAAATAAAAAAACGAACCCATTTTTACTAAACCATTCATGGATAATTACTTATCAATTTCCAAAATGGCTTCGTTTCATTCGCCGATGGCTAAACCTACTGGCCCCCACTTATAAAAAGATATTAAAATGGATTTAAGACATCACAACAATTGCCTCGGGCCCCACTCCGCTCCAGGCGGACGAAGGGAAATCGTAAGGGCGCACATCGTGCGCCCTCATTACTTGATGCTTATATTCAAATCCTTAATCATCTTGCGAAGGTTGGAGCGGTCAACGCCAAGAACATCGGCGGCGGCGCTAATATTATATTTGGCCTCGACCAATGCTTCTATAATACAATTCTTGCGGAATTCCCTGATTCTTTCCGTAAGAGTCTTCCACCCACCATTTTTGCCGTCACTATGGTTTTCGAATGGCCGACCCAAATATACTTGGACATCTTCAGCCATGATAATATCCGAATCACACAAAACCAACAATGACTCAACCGTATCAAGCAATTGACGAACATTTCCGGGCCAGTCATAATTAAGCATGGCCCCCACGGCCGAGCTATCGAATATTTTCGGAGGAAGTCCCTGTTCAATGGTTAATCTGTCTTTAAACTTCTCTATTAAATTGGCAATATCCTCCTTGCGTTCGCGCAAAGGGGGAAGCAATATTTTGATCCCTTTTAATCTAAAAAATAAATCCTCACGAAAATTGCCTCCTTCAACCAGTAGCTCAAGATTTTTGTGTGTGGCGCATAAAATTCTAACATCTGTCTTTTTTATGGTTGGAGAACCAATTGCCTGATATTCTCCCGTCTCAAGAACGCGAAGCAGTTTCCCTTGGGTTACTATATCAAGATCGCCGACTTCATCAAGAAATACCGATCCCCCATCGGCATACTCAAACAAGCCTATACGTTCCGACACAGCTCCCGTGAAAGCTCCTTTGGTATGGCCGAACAACTCAGATTCAATCATATCGGGAGACTTCCGGTTACATCCGAGAAACGCAAAGCGGTTATTTTTTCTTCGACTATTAAAATGTACGGCGCGAGCCACCAATTCCTTGCCTGTCCCTGTCTCGCCTGTGATGACCACCTTGGTATCGCTGGCCGCAACTTTTTTAATCATTTGATAAACATTTTTCATTGCCATAGACCGACCAATAAGCCCATAGCTCGACTCCGCATAATCCGATATCCATTGATGTTCATTCCTCTTGAGCAAGAATGATTCCACCGCATTATGCACGGAGCGGGTCAGCTTGGAAATCGGCTCTCCCTTCTGTACATAGTCAAACGGCTTTTCTTTTTCGTTTATTTCATCTTCATCATAATCACCAGGGTATCCCGTGTGAAAAATTACGGCGGTATCTTGCGCCATTCTCCTTATCTCCCTTGCCGCCGCGATACCGTCCATACCCGGCATTTTAATATCCATCACCACTGCGGCAATATTCTCGTTGGCAACCATGAGAGAAATTGCCTCTTCCCCCGATTTGGCCGGAAAGACTTCATATTTTTCTTTGAAAAGCTCATTCAGCATTCGAAGGACATGCGGATCATCATCAACAATCAACACTTTATATTTGGTTTTTTCCGCCATCCTCGCTCCCATAATCAGCTAATTTAAGCTTAATTTCAAATTTGGTTCCAATTTCCGGCTTGCTCCATACTGAAACATTACCGTCATACATATCAATAATTCTTTTCAACATTGCCAGGCCGAGCCCGGTCCCCTTATCGGGTTTGGTGGTATAAAACGCCTCAAATATTCTACCGAGACTTTCCTTGGGAATACCGATTCCGTTATCTTCGAGCTTCACTATCATATACCCATTGTCCCTTATCCCCTTGATAGAAATAAAAGGGAAACTCCGATCTGCAAGGGCATCCAGACTATTCAGCAATAGATTATTGAAGGCAATGAATAGCTGGCGATGATTCGATTCAACTTTAATATTCTCCGGACACTGCACATCAACATGCACCTTCTGCGAATTAATGCGTAAGCGGTTGGCATTTATAATTTCCCTTAGAATATCATTTAAGGAGACAATCCCCGGCTGTTTGTCTGTATCAAGCTTGGTGTAATGGGATATAAGCGCCGTGATGTCTATGGCGCGGGTGACAGAATCATCAGCCGCCTTACGATAATATTGCATTAAAGAATCATTTTCAAACCGTTCGGCAATAATTTCTCTCATCAAGCTTAATGCCCCGCGAGTCGGAAAGAGGGCATTGCGGATTTCATGAGCAAAACCTCCGGCAATTTGACGCTCCTGATGATATTTTTCGAGATTAATTTTTTCCAGCTCTTTTTCGGTTCGCTGACGTTGAATCGCATTTGCAAAAATCTCCCCTATTATTCTCAGAAGGGAGATGATTCCCTCATCCCACGATTTTTCTTCTCTCAAATGCGCAAAACCCAGACCTCCGATTAGATTGCGCCCATATATCATCGGCGCTATAATAATCGATTTAATATACAATGATTCAAGGATTTTTTTCTCCGGCATCGCTTCAGGCGGCAAATCGTTCAACTTGGGAATATAAACAGAGTCGAAATTCATCAATTTCCCAATTGCCCATGAAAACTCACTAATAGGGATATTATTCATCAGAGCGATCTGTTGATTTAATTCCGGAACCATCCAGAGATGGGTGCCGCTTAATGAAAAATAATCCTCCGAAATACTAAAGACAAACGCCTTATCTACGCCTGCAAATTCGCCGATTTTTTCAATTGCCTCATCTATACCACGTTTAATTTCATCAGAGGATAACGTAATAAAACTGGTGGATATGCCTGTGATAAGGGACTCAAACGCCAATCTATATTCAAGGGCTTCCTCGGCTTTTTTACGCTCGGTTATGTCGCGGGCAATCCCCAAGCTTTTGGTCAATTTCCCGCTCCTATATTGAGGTGTACTTAGGAATTCCCCAACAACATATTCGCCATTCCTTTTCTTGATACGAAGCTCATATAGGGGTGGGGTTTGACCGGTAAAAACCACCTTTAACATTTCAATCGCCTTGGAAAGGTCATCAGGATACACGATACTATCAAACCGTTTCCCCAGCCAATCATCGATCGCCCATCCGGTGGCCTGTTCAAAAGCAGGATTGATGCTGTCGATTATGCCATCCTGTGTGACAGTAAAAATAACATCACGGGCTGTTTCCACAAGGCCTCGATATCTTTCCTCAGATTCATTCAGGGCGACATTTATCTCCGATAGAATTTGCCGTTCTCGCGTCAATTTTTCTAAACTTTGAATTTCATGAACCCTTTTTGTAGCAATATCAACCACCTCTTCAAGGGCAATAATTGTCTCCACCGATGGTCTTTTGCCATTAAAGGGCGTATCCACCGAAAGCCACCCTTCATATTTGCCGCCATTCCCTACAATAGGAATAAACAACTCATCCCCATTTTGCCATGCATTTTTTCGCTGACCGCCATTCTCTTTTTGTTCAATCTTCCGTCCCAAATCAGGAGATAATAATCCGGATTCAGCGGGGATAAAATATGAGTGGCTGATCCTAAATCTGTCCTGGGTAAGTTGAAGCGAAAGCTGTTCATCGGGAGCCGGTGAATTACGCGCCCTCTCAATAATCTCCGGTTCAAGACCGACTTGACCAAGATTAGTTATTTCTTTTTTATCATTATGAAGTGTCAATACTGAACGTTTAAAAAGCCTCGCTTCAAAAATCGCTTTACAACTAAGCTCAAGGCATTCATCAATATCTTTGGCTATGCGAAGTCCTTTTAGTAACTGCAATCTTGCCTTATCGCGGACTTCCGCCGCTTTCCTCTCGGTACAATCTTTCGCAATCGCCGCAAATCCGGCAATTTCCCCCCTAACATCCTTGATAGTTGTTGCGCTGATCCCCAGAGGGAATTCTGTCCCATCTGCCTTAAGAGACATTATTTCAATATTCGAGAGCATTCCCGTTTCAAATAACTTTTTGGCAGTCTTAGATAGGTGATCAAGAGCATCCGGCGCGACAAATTCCGATACATTACGACCGATCATTTCATCAGCCTCACTCAATCCAAAAATATTAGCAATAGCCATATTAGCTTGAAAAATATTTAATTCCGAATCACCGATGGCAATTCCATCTGGCGCTGATTCAAACATTGCCCTTAATTTTTCCTCTGAATCTTGAAGAGCCTTTTCTGCCAATTTGCGTTCCGTAATATCATGTCCGACGGCAATAGCCATCATCAATTCACCATTATTTTGATTAAACAGGGCTGAATTTGACCACAATATGGTTCTAATTTCGCCCAATTTGGCAATGATTGATCCTTCGGTGCGATCGGCGGGATGTGCTTTCACCCAGCGAGAAAATTCCTCTAGTGTCCTGTCCCAGAAATATATTCACAAAGTCTCTTGACCTTTTGCAGGATTGAGTCAGCCGTGGCGGTCCAGACAAAGGGTTTAGAGCTGGCGTT
>JAGVEJ010000059.1 GCA_020058225.1 Candidatus Zixiibacteriota bacterium
AATGGATTTGATAAGCGCCTATCTCTTGATATTCCGGATAAAATTCGAAAACTTGGAATTAAAACCATACACATGGATTTTCTTCCGCTGGAGTTAGGGACCGATGACCTATCAAGGATGTATTGGCTTTATGGCAGAAAAATTTTGGCGGCGGCAAATTATATTCGAAAGCATCCCAATTTATATGCGGTCTATTTAACTTCATTTGGTTGCGGGCCGGATTCATTTATAACGCACTTTTTCCGGCGTCACATGAGCGGCAAGCCGTATTTGCAATTGGAGATAGATGAACATTCGGCTGATGCCGGGCTGGTTACAAGAGTGGAGGCTTTTTTGGATTCGCTGAGGTTTTATAGGTATTCTCCTCCAATTACGGATTTCACACCGGCCAATATTGATTTCTCACCATCAAGCAAGACCATCTATATTCCCAATATGTGCGATCATGCTTATGCGGTGCGAGCGGCTTTTGTAAGTTGTGGTATTAATGCTGAAGTAATGGATGAACCGAACGATGAAAGTCTTGTGTATGGCAAGAAGTTCACTTCTGGGAAAGAATGTTTTCCGTGTGTGGTAACCACAGGGGATATGATTCGAAAAATAAATGACAAAGATTTTAATCCGGAAAGCGCCGTTTTCTTTATGCCTGGAGCCGATGGACCATGTCGATTTGGATTATATAGCCAATATCATCGGATTGTGCTTGATGAGTTGGGATATAAAAATGTTCCGATATATTCTCCTAATTCCAGGACATCTTATGCCGATTTTGGACTGGGAAAAACCCCTTTTAGACGATTGGGTTGGCAGGGGATGGTCTTCGTTGATTGTCTCATAAAATCGCTTCTCATGACCAGACCATACGAAATTGAAAAAGGGTTATCGGAGAAACTTTACTATAAATACCTAAGATTGATGGAAGACTGTATGATCAATAGGTCCGATATTCGGAAGTTAGGCGAATCTGCCGCAATGGAATTTGCCAAACTTCCTATTCTAAATGAAAAGAAACCGATAGTTGGGCTTGTCGGAGAAATATATCTAAGAAATAATAGATTTTCCAATAATCATCTTATTACAAAGATAGAGTCGCTTGGGATTGAAGTCAGATTGGCTACATTTGCCGAATGGGTGAGTTATACATCATTCACATTTAAGTTGGATTCCATATATAAAAAGCAATGGAAGTCGATCGCAAAGGCATTCCTGCAGGAGTATTTTCAAAATAGTGATGAGCATAAAATAGAAAAGAGCTTTATTAAGCATTTCCCGATACTGTCAGAGGCGCCGATTGCGCAAATAGTTCGTTATGCCGAACCATACCTTCCGGTTGAAGTTAGGGGCGAGGCGGTACTTTCGATAGGTAAAGCCATAGAATTCGTAAAACATGGCGCATCGGGCATAATTAATTGCATGCCGTTTAGTTGTATGCCCGGAACAATTGTGACTTCTCTTTCGCAGAAGATTTCTCAGGATTTGGGCGATATTCCTTGGTTGAATATTAGCTATGAAGGGCTACAGGATACCGGCGAGGAAACAAGACTTGAAGCCTTTGTGGACCAGGTTAAGAGCATGGCAATTTCGAAAAAAGAGATGATTTGAACATTCCTTCAGCCATGAATTATAGCGACTCAGATTTTTCAAGATTAGTTGATGAAATCCTTGAGGAGCATTGGAAGGCATTTCCTTTAGACGCGACATTTAGCGGCATACATAAGTATGACCATACCATGGGATATGTGGATATCGGCTCCCTTACAGATTTTAATCTAAAGATACTTGGATGGTTGGATTTAATTGGAAAATTTCAACAGGCTGACAACCTTAATAGTGATAATATTCTCGATGCTGAGATTCTAATTTCGTCACTTGAATACAATAGACTCTCTTTTGAATTTTTTAATCGTTTCAAGCAAGATCCATCTTTTTATCCCGGACAAGCCATTATGGGATGCCTCATAATGTTAATCAGGGATTTCATGCCCAAAGAGGAACGCTTAAGATTACTGACTTTGCGGATGAAGGATTTACCGCGGTATTTTGCAGAAGCGAAAGATAATCTGTGCAAAGCGGAATCTATTCCGGCTCTCTGGCTGGAGATGGCAGAGGCGATGACTGTATCGGGTCAACAATTTTTGGGTGGACTATCAAATGATATTTTATGCGATGTTCCGTCTCTGAAAAAAGAAATTGATGATGCAATCAAAACGGCGATTCTCTGCTTCGATAATTATATGGAATTTCTTCGGGGAAAGCTTGGAAACAAAAAGAATGGCAGTTTTGCTTCGGGGAAAGAGTATTTCGATTTAGTATTAAAAAGGCACCATTTGCTTCCATACACATCAGATGATTTGGAGCAAATTGGTCTGGAGTTTATGGACAGGACTATTCGAGAAATGAATGAATTGGCCGCCCAAATTGCTCCCAATAAACCCCTTGAGAAAATCATGGAAGAAATCAAAGAAGATGGCCCATCTGCAGAGGGATTATTAGCGGCCTATCGCAATGAGATTAATAGGACAAGAAAATTCATCGTGGAAAAGGAGATTGTCAGCATACCTGAGAGTGAATTCCTTGACATCATGGAAACGCCGGTCTCAGAAAGATCAACCTTGCCCTATGCGGCTTATATGCCGGCGGCGCCATTTGAAAGCAAACAACAGGGTTATTTTTGGGTGACACCGATTGATAAAACATCGCCGGAGAAAGCCGCCGCACAGCTTACCGGGCATAGCTGGGCGGCGATTGAGGTTAGGACATTGCATGAGGGGTATCCCGGACATCATTTACAGCTGTGTATTGCTAATGCGCTAAAATCCAAAGTTAGACGAATATTCGGGACAAATGTCTTTGTTGAAGGGTGGGCGTTATATTGTGAAGAGATGATGAAAAATATGGGATATTATACAAACCCCAAGACGATTTTTATTCAATTAAAGGATCAATTATGGCGGGCCTGCCGGGTGGTGATTGATGCAAGACTGCATACCGGCAAATTTGGATTTGAAGACGCAGTTGCTATGCTTGTCAAAACGGCTTATTTAGAACGACACAATGCCGAGGCGGAGGTTCGTCGATATACTCAGAACCCTACCCAACCTATGAGTTACCTGATAGGCAAGCTTGAAATATTGCGTTTGACGGAGGATTTTCGACGGAAATATCCGGATATTCCGCTTCGGGATTTTCATAATAAGTTGCTATCTTTTGGCTCAATTCCGGTATCATTGGTTCGAAAGGCAATGATGGGAACAAATTAGCTGGCATATTGTTAAAATACCGCAAATGGAAACATTATTTTGGAGAAGATTTATGAGTAAACCAGTTGTAATTACCGACAGCGAATTTGAACAAGAGGTTGTGAAATCAGACAAACCCGTGATCGTAGATTTTTGGGCTGCTTGGTGCGGTCCCTGCAAGATGATAGCTCCCATACTTGAGGAAGTAGCCACAGAATATGATGGCAAACTCAAAGTGGCCAAAATAGATGTGGATAATAACACCAAGATTGCATCTCAGTATGGCATAATGTCCATTCCTACTCTCTTGTTCTTTAAGGACGGCAAACTGGTCGATCAAGTTATTGGAGCCATTCCAAAAGCCCAGCTTATAAATAGGCTGGCAAAGGTATTGGAATAATGGCGCCCATTTATGGCGAATCTGGAGAGGGTTGGAGAAATCCCTCTCTTGAAGCTATAAAGGCTCTGCTGTTATCAACAAAGTCCATAGCCGTAGTCGGATTATCATCAAATCCCTCCCCCGACCCAGTAATACTGTCTCGAAATATTTAATGGATAAAGGCTATAAAATTACGCCCGTAAATCCAAAAGAGAACGAAATTCTCGGGGCAAAATCATTTCTGGATTTGGTTTCAATTCCTCATCCGATTGATATTGTTGATGTTTTTAGACGGTCTGATTTGGTGATGCCGATTATTGATGAAGCTATCAAAATCGGGGCAAAGGCCGTTTGGCTTCAAGAAGGGGTGGTGTCTCTGCCCGCCTTTAAGAGGGGAGAAGAAGCCGGACTAATCATGATAATGGATAAGTGTATATTAAAAGAACATTCACAAATAAGCCGTAGATGATTTTCACATGAATATTTATGATATAATTTTCCTGATTATTTTTCTGGTGGTTTGGTTTATTTTGATGGCTGTGGTTTTCCCAAAATTGGGAATAAGAACCTGAGTGTCATCAGCCTGTGATGTCCAGTTGGACAAAAACAAATCTATTAAGACGGATAATCACGAGGAATCCGGTCAAAAAGGTTCGCAGTAGGGGTTGACAACATCTTTTTATCCATAATATTAAGCCGTACATCTCTATTGCCGATAGGTTGAATGATGAGGTCTTACGACAACTATCCCGGACAGCCGGGAGGATTTCAAATAGGACCGGGTTCTATTAGCCCGGTAATAAAATATTTGATAATCATCTCGGCAGGGTTTTTTATTGTCCAAAAACTGGCCATATTTCCTATGGAGCAGATATTTGGCCTAACTCCAGCCCTGTTTTTCCAAGAATTCCCAAACTATATATTTCAGCCTTTGACCTACATGTTTCTACATGGAGGCTTCTTTCATATCTTTTTCAATATGTTTTCTCTTTGGATGTTTGGGACGGAAATTGAATATTCGTGGGGTTCAAAATCATTCTTGAGATTTTTTATTATTTGTGGGGTGTCAGGCGCCATTATGTCTCTGATTCTTAATTATCGGTTGGATAACCCCATTGTCGGGGCATCGGGGGCCATATATGGCATTCTTGCCGCCTATTGGTTAATGTTTCCGGATAGATATTTATTGATTTTTTTCATATTTCCGATGAAAGTTCGCTGGGCGATTCCACTATTTGCCGTTCTAAATTTCCTTGCGGCGGGACCAAATGTGGCCCATTTGGCTCATTTGGGTGGGGCATTAGGGGGACTGATCTATATCAAGCTTGACCGGCGTGTATTTCAGCCCGGGAGGTGGTTTAAGTCCTTGCAAAACAAGAGAAAAACATATAAACTGGAGAAAAACCGCCAAAAAGCCGAAGAAATAATGAGAAGGGTGGATGCCATACTTGATAAGATAAATGAAGTTGGCATGGAGAATATTTCAAAAGAGGATAGAAAATTCCTCGAAGAGGCAAGTCATATTTTATCAAAAAATGATAAATTATAAAGAGAAGATAGATGCCCAAAAAAATTCTTGTTGCTGAGAAATCAGATGCCATAAGAAGCATTGCCGAATCATTGTTGCATCAGAATGGATATGATGCCATTGCGGCGGCCAATTCGGATAAAGCCAAGGAACTTATTATTACGACACAACCCAATATGGTAATATTGGGGGCTGATCTGATGGATTCAGGGGGAAGATATCTTTATGATTTGCTGGAGGAAAACCCGGCTACGTCATCAATTCCGATAATATTAATCGCTGACCCAACCGGCCGTTCGCTTCCATATCCGGATGAAGTGATACTGCCGCGCCCCTTCGACCCAAAAGATTTTTTGGATAGAGTGCGCCTTTTCGTCGGCGGGGGAATTGAGAAGAAAGATACTGAGAAGATTGAAGCGGTTGATCCATTTTCGGCAGGAAGTATTGATGATGAATTCCTTGATGCCGCTCTGGGAATTGATAACATCGATGTTGAGTCATCAGAGGTAATGGATAAGAATTTTATGACGGGCAAGTTGAAAATTCCTCAACCGGCGGAAAAGACATCAGATTTTGGGATTCATCGCCCCGAGTATGACGATTCCGCCAAAAAGACGGAGGAAAATAAGGTCGAATCCTTAATGATACGCGAAGAGGGTTATTCAGCAGTTCCAAAAAGCAAACTGTCGGACCTTTCAGCATCATCGAAAATAGAAATTGCCTCGGATCAATATGGTCTTATCAATCCGGATGAACCCATGCAAGCGGAAAACAAGAATGCGCCTCATGACTATGATTGGTTCATTAAGGAAATGCAGAAGGAGACCCCACCAATCGGAGTTACTTCGGATAGCTCTTCCATAAAAATTACCCCTACCAGCGATTCAGTTGAACCCATTTCGCCATCGCTTCCAAAACAGGAAATGACCACACCTTCAGAAGAGGCGGAAAAGCCGGAAATCAAAGAGGGCGGGGTGGATAAATTTATTGAGGATTTTAAAAAGGAAATGGAAGAACTTACATCTTCAATGCCGGAAATAATTCCGATGTCGCCCAAAGAGGAATTTACTGCTCCCCCCAAATATAGAGAGGTTTCGACCGAAATTGATCCTGAAGAGATTCGGCACTTCTCCAACTATCTGGCCGAGTTGCTTGCCGAAAGATTAGCCAAAGAGATAGTCTCAAAGATAAATCCCGAAGAAATCTACAGAATTGTCCGCGAAGACCTGATTCATTTAATTGCCGCAAAAAAATAGCCTCCTTTATTGAAACCTTATAGTATATTAGCCGGTTAAAGGTAGAAATTGAGGAGTTGTTATGTTTGAATCAACCGTGAGCTATTTTGGCGCCTTACTGGCCGGCGGGCTATCTTTTTTATCCCCATGTGTTTTGCCTTTGATCCCCGGGTATATCTCCTTCATCTCAGGAGTCTCGCTTGAAGAATTAACTGACAAAGAGAAAGCATCCCAGCATTTATATCGCGTAGCGATTAATACAATTTTTTTTGTAGTAGGCTTCTCGTTAATCTTTATTGCCCTTGGCGCTACAGCATCATTTATGGGAACTTGGCTTCGCCAGAATATCGGCATTTTTAATAAAGTTGCCGGTGTTGTAATTTTCCTGCTTGGTTTACATGTTTCAGGAATCTTCAAAATAAAAGCTCTCAACTATGAAAAAAGGATTCATGCTGGTAAAAAGAAATTTGGAATTATTGGTTCGATATTGATAGGGATGGCATTTGCATTTGGTTGGACACCCTGCATTGGTCCCATACTTGGCTCGATACTAACCATGGCCGCTAATCAGGAAACAGTGGGCCAAGGGATTATTCTTCTCTCGTTTTATTCGGCCGGTTTGGGAATACCATTTATTTTAACGGCCCTGCTTTTCAATTTTCTGATAGGATTTTTTGGCTTTATTAAGAGGCATTTCCGGGCAGTCGAGATTATTTCCGGCGGACTACTAATGCTCATAGGAGTCCTGATATTCTTTAATCTTCTTCAATATCTGGCTAATTATCTTTTGGATTTATTCCCTTCATTAAATATTGGCTAATAAAAACATTTTGCAAAAAAGCTCTCCTTCCCTTGAGGGAGTGTTGAAAAAACCCCATTATGCGCCGGCAGGAGTCTCTCCTGCCGGAATTCAGTCGGGAAGGGGTTTCCCCCGACGGCGCTTTTATGAACTTTTTCAACAAGCCCTTGACTGAGTGGGGGAGCCTTTTTATATTGGGCAAAATGAAAACCCTTTGTTAGAGATCATTTAGAAGTTATGACCGCACCAAAGAAAAATGATGCTGTGCTGGCAATATGTATTCAGGAAGTTGCCGAGGATGGGTCTGAATTCATAATCCGCGAAAATTTCCGACCTGATGAAATAAAATTTTTGCACCAGGCCTTTATTGCCGATACGCTTGTAAATGTGCTGGACATGAAGTCGATTGATCTGCACTTATTTTATGCAGATAATCCCGATACCAAGAAATCGGTCAATACGGTTTTGAATTATCTTGCCAAAAAGCTCAAAGGCAAAAAGGGAGAGGCGCTTTCCAATGGTTTGAAAATTACCCCATTGCCGGCGGAAAGGTGGGGTGCAAAAATGGAAACGGCATTTAAGACATGCTTTGCCGATGGGTATCAGCATGTTCTATTTATTGGAAGTCGCACGCCTACGTTGAAAGAGAATTTGTTGCAGATGGCGCTAAAAGTATTAAAGAAGTCTGATGCCGTCTTTGGCCCGACAGTTGAAGGACGATACTATTTGATTGGAATGTCTGAGAAATACCATGTTGAATTGGCATCTTTTGATTGGCGTTCTCCAAATATTTATGCAGAGGTAGCCAATAGTTTTCGAGAAAAGGGTCTAATGTGGTCAGAGCTTGAAATATGGTATGCGGTAGAACATCCTGAGGATATAGAATACCTGATTCGCGATATAAATCAATATCGATTCGAGGGAGATGAAATTTCGGCCAAGGAAACGGAACTTGTGCTGGATAGAATTCTAAACAGATAGGTCTTGTAATGGAAAGAGAACTTCAGAAATTATCATGGATAAAGGTAAAGGAATTAGTGCCGGAGAAGATTGATACCCTAATATTTCCCGTAGGCACGGTTGAAGCGCATGGTTCGATGGCGATAGGCACGGATAATTTGATTCCGGAATCGATCGCCAATCACTTGGCGGATAAAATAAACGCCCTTATTGCGCCGGCTGTGAATTATGGTATCACCCGTTCTCTTTATGGCTATCCGGGATCAATCACGGTTCAAGAGGCTAATTTTAAGAATTATATCTCTGATATATTGAAATCATTTTCTCATACCGGGTTTAAAAAGATAATCCTCATCAATGGGCATGGCGGAAATAACGCCATGCTGAAAGAAGTGGCTCTGCACTATTTCTATGAATACAAAATCAAAATAGCCGTGATTCACTGGTGGGAATTATGCCGGGAACTGGTCGTGGATTTTTATGGCGAAGCCGGAGGACATGCGGCGCTTGATGAGACAGCGCTTGTCCAGGCCATTGATCCGGCCTTGGTGGACAAAGCCGGTTATATAAAAGAGCTCGCTTATTACGTCCGCGAGGGAGCCGATATCTATCCGATACCGGGATCAATCTTGCTCTATAACGAGGGAGAGGGGTACCCTGATTTTAATCTGGAAAAAGCCAAAGAATTTCAGGGAAAGGCATTTACTCTAATCGAGAATTTTTTGAAGCTAATTTTAAAGCAATGGGAAATGATTTAAGCCCGGAATGATTGACATTCCATATTAAAATAATGGCTGGATAATATTCCGGTCCTTTCAACACTCCCCTTGGGGCTTGTTGAAGAACCCCTTGTTTTATGATGGGACGGGACAGGATTCTCCGTCATGACGGAGCAAATCGTAGATGCTGTTTATTTTTTGAT
>JAGVEJ010000081.1 GCA_020058225.1 Candidatus Zixiibacteriota bacterium
GCTGGGCAAACTGCGCTCCAGTGGCAACGCCTATAAACACGGCCTTTATTCCAAAATGACACTGAAACTCGCTCTCCAAAGGCTTTCCACTCTTGACAAATCTCTTCTTATGGAAATCCTGTTTAAGCGGTGTCAGTCCGCCGGCGGATTTTCTGACACATTCATATATTCAAAGAAATGGAAAGTCAAAATAAAAAAAACGAACCCATTTTCATTAAACCACTTATAGATAATGACTTATCAATTTTCAGAATGGCTTCGTTTCACACGAAATGCGGGAATGACAGGAAAAAACTCGGGTTTAAATGTATGGAATTAATGCAAGGGCGGTTGATATCGCTCTGATTCCGGTTCGATATGAATTAAAATATCGGCCACTTCGGGATAAGATTCCAAGATAGCCCGTTTTATATCGGTGGCAATATCATGGCCTTCCTGTACGGTGATTTTACTACTGACACAAACAGCGGCATCGAGATAATAACTGGCGCCGACTAATCTTCCCCTAATCCATCCAACCCCGATGACCCCTTTCAGGCCGGATACGAATTTGGCGATTTCGCTCTCCATCGATACTCCGGGAGAAGTGACCATCAAGGTGGGAAGATTTTCGCGCATAATTTTTGTTGCCTGTTTCAAAATAAAGAATGCCACCCACAAGCCGGCGAGCGGATCAAGAATAGGATAACCAACCTGGGCCAGGATAATTCCCACCAGCGCGCCTGCAGACACAATAACATCGGAGCGATGGTCATAAGCATTGGCGATAACGGCCGGCGAGCGGTATTTTTTGCCTATTCGCATAGTGTAGCGATAGAGAATTTCCTTGATGACAATTGTTAAAACGGCCGCTGATGTGGCAATATAGGTTGGTTCAGAGAATCGTTTATCAAGTATAGCATGAAAAGCCTCATATCCGATATATCCTCCCGTAATAACCAGCACCAAACCTACAAATATGGCGGCGATATTATCGGCATTGCCATGGCCATAGGGATGTTCTTTATCCGCAGGTTTTTGGGCAATTTTAAGGCCGAACCATACGGCGATATTGGCGACAATATCCAATAAGGAGTTTAATGAGTCGGCAATTAGCGCCTGAGAACGACCGACTATGCCTGCAAACATCTTTATCACCAGAAGAAAGATGTTTACAATCAAGCTGAATCTGGTGCAAGCTACCGGCGATTGAAGAAAGTTAAACAACCCTATTTCCTGTGATTAAGAGATGCCTTACAAAGAAAGGCCGGAAGGAAGTGGTGTCGATCCGGCCTCAAGTTTCTAAAAAAATTATTGACCCTTGGTTGACTGTAATTCTTTTACGTGCTGTTCGGCTTCACCGCAAAGATTCTGGGCCTTGGGATTTTTCTTGGCCACTTTGATGAATTTATTCCAGTAGAATATTACGCTGTCGGTCTTATCCTGATTTAATTGTTCATAGGATATTGCCAGATTGCGGCAGACTTGATAATTATCAGGTTTTATGCTTGTGGCTTTCTGAAACATTTTAAGGGCTTCTTTATAGTTTTCCTGAATCTGATATATTTGTCCCAGCCCATTATAAGCATCAAAATAATCCTTATTTAGTTCAAGAGATTTGTTGTATGCGACAATGGCATCGGGATATTTCTTGAGGCTTTGATGAGCCTTACCAAGACGATAAAAACCCTCGGGATCGTCAGCTTTCTTTTCGGTGTATAGTTTTATGTTATCGATGGTCAAAGCCCAATTCTGCTGGGCCTGATATAGAATTCCGAGATATTTATAAATTTCAACATAGTCTGCTTTGTTGGCCAACGCCGATTTATATGCGGTTTCGGCATCGGCATATTTGGATTGCTTGAAATGAGTCAAACCAAGATTAGCCCAAGCCTCGGCATTTTTCGGATCTACTTCAGTTGCTTTTTTGAAACTGCCTTCGGCATCGGCATATTTTTCGTTTTTGAAATAGATTGAACCAAGATTTAGATATGGGTCGATATACTCAGGATCTTCGGCAATGGCGGCCTTGTATTCTGCCACAGCGGCGGAATCTTTCTTTTCTTTCATAAAGTTGACAGCATTATTAAAATGCTCCTTAGCCTTGTTTGGGTCTCCCGAAAAAGCCGGCGATACAAGAGCAAAAGCCATGCAAAAAATAGTTAAAGAGATGAAGAATAGAATAGATTTGCTTGTGCGTAATGCAGTCATCAAAAATCTCCTTTCAATTATTTATTTTATTCTACAAATTTAACGCCTAATGTTATCCATAAATTATTCTTTTTGATATTTCTCGAGCTTTTCTTTAAGGTCGGGATATTTCAGGGCCAAAATTCTGGCGGCTAAGAAGGCGGCATTTTTGGCCCCGGCATTGCCAATTCCCATGGTTGCCACTGGAACGCCGGATGGCATCTGAGCTATCGCCAAAAGGGAATCAATTCCCATAAGGGATGCCGGAAGCGGCACTCCTATAACAGGAAGATTGGTTCTTGCGGCGACAACACCGGGCAAGGCGGCGGCCATACCTGCCATGCAAATAATGACTCCATACCCCTCCTCCGAGGCTGATTTGGCAAGATGGTCGGTTCTATCAGGCTGACGATGAGCGGAGGAAATCTCCAATTGATTTTTTATACCCAATTCATTTAAGATATTCTGACACTCCTCGGCGTATTGGGCATCAGATTTGGAGCCGATAATAATAAGAACTTTTGCCATAGATTATACTCCATGTCCTTTCATCCAAACCATACCTTTTGAGCCGATGTCGCTTCTATAAATCATTCCGTCAAATTTTATATTTTCAACAATATCATAAGCTCTTGCCAAAGCGGACGGGAGGTCATTATCAGCGGCCATCACGCCAACCACTCGGCCTCCGGCGGAAATCCAATTCTTGCCATCCTTCTTTGTCCCCGAATGGAATAGAAAACCATTCATATCGCTATAATTTCTTAAACCAAAAATTCTTTTGCCGGTTTCAGGATTGTCGGGATATCCTTTGGACGCCAAGATAACGCAAGCCGCCGCACCCGGGTCCCATTCAAGTTCATCAATAATAGATAGGTTACCATCAACAATGGCAATAAAAATGTCGGCCAAGTCTGATTTCAGAAGAGGAAGTACCGCCTGAGTCTCAGGATCGCCAAATCGGCAATTGAATTCCAGGACTTTTGGGCCTGAAGTAGTCATCATTAGGCCGGCATATAGTATTCCTTTATAGCTTCTGCCTTCTTTTTCAAGGCCGGCTATGGTCGGCTCAAGAATATGTTCCTTGATTAATGTTAGAATTGGTTCATCCATAAAATGGACCGGACAAATGGCGCCCATACCGCCCGTATTGGGGCCGGTGTCGCCATCACCGACGCGCTTATGGTCTTGAGAGGGGAGCATAATTTTGACAGTTTTGCCGTCGGTAAACGCCATGACGGAGACCTCTTGTCCCTCGATAAAATGCTCAACCACAATACTACTGCCCGCATCGCCATAAATCTTTTGTACCATGATTTTCTCGACTGCTTGAATAGCTTCTTCCTGAGTTTGAGCTACAACTACACCTTTTCCGGCCGCAAGACCGCTGGCCTTTATTACAATCGGCATAGCGGCGGAGCGAAGGAAAGAAATAGCTTCGGACATCTCCGAAAAAATCTGGAACGGCGCGGTCGGGATATGATATTTTCGCA
>JAGVEJ010000100.1 GCA_020058225.1 Candidatus Zixiibacteriota bacterium
AGCGCCAGTCCCATATTATTATATGCCTGCGCAAATTTCGCATCGGATTGTATTGCCTTATTATAACTGGCCATGGCCTCATCCAATCGCCCCATCCTGTACCTAACATATCCAAGATTATTGAGGATTGTTGTTGAATTGGGATTACTCCGTAAGGCTTCGATGTATTCTCGCTCCGCCTGAATTAGGTTCCCTTGCTTTTCATAAGATAAGGCCATATTGAAATGAGCCTGCGATATATTCTGAAATCCTATATCAAAATATGTGCGGTTGGCGAATATCAAAATGGCAAAAAATATGATTGCATAAATCCCGACTTTATTCCATTGTTTTCTTTTGATATAATCATAGACCGCCGTTGCCCCTGCCGCGGCAAAGAGCAACATGAACGGAATAACCGGCAGACGATGTCGGGCGGTCACTAAAAACAATATTATGGTTGGAATATATCCAAAGATGAAAATATAAAACAACGCCAACTCATTGCGATTTTTCCATAATTTAATCAGCCCAACAACGGCAAACGGAAAAAGTAAACCAAATGGAAAATATATCAACTTGTGCCAAAGCAATATTGAAAATATTGACGAATAACCGCGGCTGAAATAGATATCCTGATTATCTGAGTTTTCAAACCCGAGACAAAAATAAACCAGCTTTTTAAAAGAGAGTCCGATAAATTGGCCGGGATTATTCCAAATAAATTTTAATGCCTTATCAGTCCAGAATGATGATTCCTCGCCTGCCGTCAACTTCTTGCCTGCCTCCTTTTCCGCCGCTTCGCGTGTGGCGGAGGTGAACTGAGTCCACGGCAAAGATTCATCGAGCCTGACCTCCGGCATTAGCATCGTTAATCCCTCGGCCTCAGGATTATTGCCGATATAAAAGTTCACTCCGCCCTGTGAGGAGATGAGAATTGTCTCGCCTGTGACCATATAATTCCGTAGGGTAACGGTCAATAAGGGAATTAACATACCCCCCAAATAGATGGCGGCGATGGATAAGCGCATTCTGGCCGTTTCTGACCTGAGACCCAGATAAAATATCCATGCCAAAACCAATGGCGTCAGCAAAAGAATATTGGGCCGGGTGATAGCGGACAGTCCCATCAATATTCCTGCAATCAACCATTTCCATACGGTAGAATTCCCCTGGTATTTAATCAAAAAATACACAGCGAGAAGATTCAAGAATATAAAGAGCACTTCAATCAGAAACGCAGTATCATAGAACACCATTGTGCCATAAAGAGAAAATCCCAAACTCGCTATGATGCCAACCTTTTTGGAAAATTTCATCTCACCGAGGAGATATATCAATACTGCCGAAAAAGAGGGGATAAGCGCTTGCAAAATCCTTGACCATAATATCGAACTGCCCGTAAACTTAAGCAGGATTGCAAGAAAATAGGGATACAACGGTCCTCTAAAATATGCCTCATTTCCCCAGAAATTGCCCCCGATTATCTCTTTGGCCCAATTGAAATGCCACTGCTCATCTACCATCGGGAAATAGAATGATGGATTTGATCGATACTGGATTAAATAGATCAGCCGGATTAAAAAGGCCGCGGCGAAAATCGCCAGCGGCCATTTATGCTTTCTAAGAAAATCTATCATGCCTTAATATCAGGCCTTATTGTTATTAGCCTTGCCAATATGATACATGAGATACATCAGCCCGAGGAACGGTATCATAGCAAACCAATCAGCGCCGGCCAGGGGACCCATGAAAGAGGAATAGTCGATATACTTGTCGTATTCAAAACCGGCCAATAATGATAAGACAACACCCATAATGGCGCCGCCGGCAATAAAACCGGAGGAAAGCAAGACGCCCGGGGAGAATTCTGCTTCGGAGGAAGATGTTTTCCGTCTTTTATCAACAATCGCCCGGACAATTCCTCCCGCCATAATTGGCGCCGAACTGGATAGGGGAAGATACAAACCAACCGCAAAGGGCAATGACGAAACTCCAACCAACTCCATCACAAGGGCAAGAAAAACCCCAATTAATACCAATCCCCATGGCAATTTCTGGGTGAGAATGCCATCGATAATAAGGCTGAAAAGCCGCGCTTTGGGCGAATCAAGCTTTTTTACCGGTTTGCCATCATCATCTACAGAAACCGTTCCGGCAATTCCCGGGTCAACCAGATATGCAATTTTATTGCTATCATCTACCAAATACTTTCCGGTCATAACATTGCCCGTCTGTTCCTGAACATAATGAACCCGATAGGTTTTCCCGTCCTGTTCCATTTTGGGAGCATCAGTCGGCATATTGGCGACATAATCAGGATAATGCCTTGAGACAATTGTGGTATAGGCATTGTTCAATGCAATTACAATCAGTCCAATCACAAGAGCGCTGGAGATAACGCCTATGGTGATTGCAATCTGCTGATATTTCGGCGTTGCCCCCACTAAGAATCCGGTCTTGAGGTCTTGGCTGATAGTTCCGCCGTTTGAAGCCGCAATGCAAACTATGGCCGCGGTTGATAAAGCCATTGCTCGGAAAGAGACTCCCGTCCAACCGACAGCCAGAAAAAGAAGGCAGGTAATCAGAAGAGTGGCCACCGTCATTCCTGAAATCGGATTAGATGAAGATCCTATTTCTCCTGTAATGCGACTTGACACAGTTACAAAAAAGAATCCAAATAACACAATAAGCACCGCTGAGATGGCGTTGATATCAAGGATAGGAGCAAGCCAGATGGCCGTCACCAGGCCGAGCGAGCCCAAGACCACTATCCAAAGGGGAAGGTCCTGATCGGTACGGAGAGTTTTTTCTTTTGTCCCGCCGCTCTGGCGTGATTCCAAAAATGTTTTGAATCCCCTTCGAAATGCTGATATGATAGTCGGGAACGACTTGATCAAACTAATAATTCCGCCGGTGGCAACCGCTCCGGCTCCGATATATAAAATATAGGCATTTCGGACATCACTGGGAGACATATCTCTGATCAGCATTTGGGCTGGAAACATGACAGTAGTAAGATTTTCGCCAAAAATCTTAATAGCCGGAATGAGAATTAAAAATGCCAGCGTTCCGCCTGCCATCATATTGGCTGAAACTCTGGGACCAATGATATATCCGACTCCAAGCAATTCAGGGGAAATTTCCGCCGCGACTGATGCTCCCTTAAAGAAACTTAGCATTCGCGATGGAACTTCCGTCCATAATCTAAATCCGGAACAAATAAGCTTATAAATAGCGCCGATTCCAAACCCCATAAAAACGGTCTTGGCCGTCGTGCCGCCTTTTTCGCCGACAATTAAAACATCGGCGCAGGCAGTTCCCTCGGGATATGTTAATTTGCCGTGTTCTTTAACAATTAATCCTTGCCTCAGCGGGATCATCATTAAAACACCAAGGATTCCGCCCATTAGGGACATGACTAATATGGGCATTAACTGCATTTCCATTCCGAGAAGGAGAAAAACCGGCATAGTGGTCGCAACTCCAAAAGCAATTGATTCCCCGGCCGAGCCGGTTGTCTGGACAATATTATTCTCGAGAATAGTGGCTTTCCCGAATAGTCGAAAAAGTGTAATAGAAAGTACCGCCACTGGAATTGAGGCGCTCACAGTCATCCCTACTTTGAGAGCGAGATATACTGATGATGCGGCAAAGACAATCCCCAATATTGCCCCCAAGGCAACCGCCCGAAAGGTAAATTCCTTTTGGACCAGTTCCGGCGGAACATAGGGCTTAAAATCGGAATGTGACATAAGGTGTATCCTTTATATTAGGATTCGCTATATATGGCCAATATATAAGAAAAAAATTCCAGATAGGCAAATAGTTATTAGATTCCGTTCTTCAATGGGCTTGTGAGGAAAGTTGGGCTCTGGATACTGGCTTTCGCCAGTATGATAGTATGGTGGTTATTCCATTATTTTCCTTCCGTCCGGAAGGAATTGTGTCGAAACCACAGGGATTTCGACCTAAATCGCTATGCTGCGGTGTCAGGTACCATTTCCTGACAACCCTTATGATTCCATCAGAGAGAGATTCCCGGCGGCCCGGAAAAGGGTCATAAATTGATATCTGCTGGTGATTCAACCATTTTTAGGAATCGCCCACCCTTAAGTTTCTTAAATCGATTAGGAAATAATTCATTATACAGAATCAAAAATGCAGAATCAGGTGATTCCCCTTTTGTTTTAAATAAATGTAATAAGATGTCGCCCGTTATTGTATCGGGATTTGCATTCCATAATTTCTTCAGACCATTAATTGCACCTTCATAATCCTTTGAGTCAATATATGCGCGGGCTAACATACAATCGTTCAACACAAATGTTGAATCATATTCAATGGCATAAATTGCATATATATCTGCTGAATCGCGGACGTTCATCAAAGCATAGCAGTCAGAAATATTTTTAGCAACCAACGCCTTGCAATAATCCTTAATATCAAAAGTATCATTGCATGATCTAAGATTATTATATGCGTCAGCAAAATACTCAAGTGATTGGTCAATGGCCGAATCAATATATAATAGTCTGCCTACTTCAAAATTAAAAAAGAATCTCAATTTATCAGGAATACCATTATATCTATCCAGACAGCACCTAAGATAATCAAAATATACATCTGAATTATGATAGGCAGATTTGTGATAAATGCATATTGGCAAAATTAAATCAAACGAAATAACATCAACCAAATTATGAATGTTTGGAATAACTCCGTCAGCTTGCCATATTTCCTCATATCGGCTGAAAACATCATATGTTTCAAAAGAACGCCCGCCAACCAGAAGTCCAAATTCCCATGGTGAGTCTA
>JAGVEJ010000195.1 GCA_020058225.1 Candidatus Zixiibacteriota bacterium
AACATCTGCATGATTGGATGCGTTTCATAGATTAGCAGAATGCCATTCTTTCTGATAAGTCTCGATACGATTTTGAAGAAATTTTCCAAATCCGGCATCCAAGGAAGAACTCCAATGGAAATATAAACCAGGTCAAATGAATCATTGTATATTTCCGGCATTTCATAAATATCAGTCTGGATAAATTCACATTCGATTTTGGCAACTTTGGCAAGCTTTCTTGCTTCAGCAATCGCGGCGTCGGAAATATCAAACCCCACGGCACGTTGTGCGCCAAGGTTTTTAAGGGATAATATCTCGCGCCCATCATTGCATCCTAATTGAGCGGCATCTCTGCCGGTAATACCAATCTCTTTTATTTTGGCAGTGATTGTCTCATCAAGGCAGGAATATCCGGGTTCGAGAAAGGCGCGGAAGAATTTGCCATCTTTAGCCTTCTGATGATACGGCATTGCCTCATTCCATGCGATACGATTTGCTTCGGTGTATTTTTTTGTGTTCATAGTATTTATTTAAGTAAAGATATAATTTTCTTTCCAAGCTGATCTATATCCAGAACCGCCAGCCGCAGTAAAAATCGCGGTCGCCGGAATCAGGCGGGCAGGCGAGACATTCGGTTCTGATGCTGGGATCAATCGTTTTGGCAAATTCGGTATATTCGACAATCCCGACCGATTTACAAGGGAAAAGCGGTAGATTTTTGCGCCTTCGCGCCGACTGCACCCGGCAATCAACCATCTTGAAAACAAAGGAATTCTCAGTCTCGTCGGTAATTGTCTGTTCGTTCAAAAAGGCGTATAACCTGAATCCAAGCGCTTTTTTCAATGCCGAAAGGCCGCCATTCGGCGGAATATTATGCCGCTCCATAATTCTCTTGGCCTCGATTCGAGTGAATTTCTCCCATGCCTCGGTATCAAGCCTAATGGCGGTTTCCATGCCGCATTCTTTTTCGACCGCCTGAAACCATAGCCCATCATGCGCCAGCCAGTTCTTAGCGAAATCTTCAAGCATTCCATCGAGAATATCTCGAGGTATATTTTTAAGTTCATTACTCATGTTCAATTCCTTTATTTTTATCCAATTGTAATTTCTCCCTGCAAAATTATAATTTAATCAAAAATATTCTTGCATAAAATAATGAAAAATATAAAATGATAATGGAAAAATATTATTATAATTTTGGAATAGGAATGTTCGGTCGCAATAAGAAAAAACGGATAAATCTTCCTCTGCGCTCGCAGAGTGAACCGGCGACACATCGCCCCGATTTAATGAAACGGCTCTCTAATCAGGGGAATAGAATTCGGCGAATGCTTTTCCGAGTTTTGGCCGTGGTAGCGTTGGCATTTCTGATCTACGCTTTCATCGGTGGCTCCAACGGCCTTATTCATATTGCCAAATTGCATGCAAAAAAGAATGAACTTGTATACACCAATCATCAATTATTGGCCAGACTTATCAATGCGGATATAATCAAAAACCGGCTTGAAAACGATCGCACCTATATAGAATTTATAGCCCGCACCATGCATAATTTTACCCGTCCCAATGAAGTGATTTACCGCTTCAAAGAATAATTCCTGATGCCTCAGGTCAAATCAGAAGGGATAATTCTCAAATCCGTCAATTGGAAAGAGAATTCCCGCATAGTGACTTTTTTTACCGATAATGCCGGAAGACAATCAATAATCGATCGTGGCGGACGCTCGATTAAATCAAAACGCGGAAGGCTTCAGACATTCAGCCGTTTGGAAATTGAATATTTCAAATCCGAAAAATCTGGCATGGGGTATTTATCGGAAGTTGAATCTATGGAGTCATTTCTGCTTGAAAAGGATGGCGCTCTTGGGCGCCTGACTTTTGCTTCGGCCGCCTTGGAGATATTAAATGACCTCCTTGCCGAAGATGAACCTCATCCTGAGCTTTATGATATCACTATCCAATTTCTTCGCATGACCGATGCTATCCCAAAATCAGGTATTATTTCGCTATTCTTAGCGTATTTTCTAAAAACCATGTCATATCTTGGATACCGCCCGAATTTTGCAGGGTGTGTTTCTTGCGGAAAGGATAAGAGAGAGATTGCCCTTCGCGGTAACGGCCAAAATGAATCGGAATTGCCTCAATTTTATTTCTTCACTCCGGAACGGGGTGGGTTGGTATGTTCAGCTTGCCAAATGATGGGAGCTTATTATATTAAGCTGAAATTGGATAGGTTATCGACTATATATAGACTGCAGACCTCATCGCTGGCTGAAGCCTGTAAAATGACGATGAAATTTGATGAGGCAGAGGAAATAATTGAGTTGCTGACTGATTTTATGAAATACCAGACCGGCACGAAAGATCTCAATTCAATTAAATTTTTGGAGAAGCTGAAGAAAACAAAATTGTAATCCGTCAGGAAAGGGTTCCTGACGGCGCGGGGATGGCGGCGCGTGCAAAGGGCGTATGCAATACGCCCCTACAAAAAGAGGAAAATTAAAAAATAACGGATATGGAATATGGCAAAAAAAACTGACGACAAAATGGACCGATTGGTTTCACTATGTAAACGGCGCGGATATGTATTCCCGTCATCCGAAATCTATGGTGGATTGAACTCCTGCTGGGATTATGGCCCGCTCGGCGCGGAACTGAAACGAAATATCAAGACCTTCTGGTGGGAGGCAATGACCGCCCGCCGCGATGATGTCGAGGGGCTCGATGCGGCGATATTGATGCATCCTCAGGTCTGGGTGACCTCGGGTCATGTGGCAGAATTCCATGACCCGCTGGTCGATTGCAGGCAGTGCAAAGCCCGTTTCCGGGCCGACGAGGTAGCAGGAAAAACCCGATGCCCCAAATGCGGTAACGAGACACTGACCGAGGCGCGGCAATTCAATTTGATGTTCAAGACATTCATGGGACCGGTGGAAGATAGTACCGCAGTAGTTTATATGAGACCGGAGACAGCTCAGGGGATATATGTCAATTTTCTGAATGTGAAAAATTCCTCTCGGCAGAAAGTGCCTTTTGGAATTGCCCAAATAGGCAAGGCCTTCAGAAATGAAATAACCCCCGGCAATTTCATATTCCGCACTCGCGAATTCGAACAGATGGAAATGCAATATTTTATTCACCCTTCTGAAGATGACAAATGGTTCGAATACTGGCGCGAACAAAGATGGAATTGGTATATGGAACTGGGCATCCGCAAAGAAAAAATCCGTTGGCATGAACATGGCCAGGGCGAATTGGCGCATTATGCTAAAAAGGCCTATGATATCGAATATGAATTCCCGTTCGGCTGGAAGGAACTGGAAGGAGTACATAATCGCACCGATTTTGATTTATCGCGCCATCAGCAGGCAACCGGAAAAGATTTAGGATATATGGATGATAAATACAAAGATAAATTTATTCCATATATTATTGAAACCTCCGCCGGTTGCGATCGAACCCTGTTGACGGTGCTGGTCGATGCTTATGACGAAGACCCATCCCGCGGTGACAAATCAACTGTGCTTCGCCTCTCCCCCAAAATCGCCCCGATAAAGGCGGCAGTGTTTCCGTTAGTGAATAAAGACGGTATGCCGGAAATTGCCGAGAAAATATATCACGACCTGAAAAAGAAATTCAAGGTCTTCTATGATGACGGCGGCTCGGTCGGGCGGCGCTACGCTCGCATGGATGAAGCCGGATGCCCGTTTTGTATTACGATCGACGGCCAAACCAAAGAGGATGACACGGTCACCATCCGCGATCGCGACAGCATGGTGCAGACGCGCCACAAGATAGGGGAGCTGGAGGGGATAATAGCGGAGCGGATGAAGTAGATTGCAGATAGATCTATTTCAAGTATTGATAGAGAAGATTAGAATTCTGGGAGGAAATATGAATGTATATGAATTTGCTTCGATCCTTGGTGCTGCGGCATGGTCATACCCTATAAGCGTTCTCATTTATAGAAAATTGATTAGGCCAAGGATTAGACTTATGCCTGCAGACTCAAGTGAATTGGGCTATACAGCATTTGGCCCGATCTTTAACATTCAGTGTGCGATCTCGACCGATAAGAAAGATGCACTGATTGAGCGCATTCGCCTTGAAATAACGCATGCGGATGGCGATAAGCATGTGTTAGATTGGAAATTCCTTGATGAAACACAAACTGAAATCAGACCTTATTCAGGCGAAGGAGGAGGAATTCTAACAAAATATGAAACGGCAATTGCACTTAAAGTCAGTACTTCAGTAATAAGTCTGAAGAAGATTGGATTTCAGGATGACGCATTTTTGAAAAAATCTCGAGATTATAATCAGAAAGTTTCTGCGCAATTATATCATCTTTCAAAGGTGTCAGATTCAGATTATAGCAAGGAATTACTAAAGAGCAAGGAATATACGGACATGACAAGTTTCTTCAATAATGGAATGTACTGGAAGGTAGGAGAATATGCAATCAGATTTCTTGTCACTGTCGTATCATTAAAGAAGCCTCACATAGAAACATTTAAATTTCGCTTGGATGAAAATAACATTGAAATTTTAAAAAAGAATGCACTGCAGTTCGATCTGTTGCGGGATACGATTCTTGGAAACTTAATACATAGACCAGCAGAGCGTGTTCCGCAGACATGGGATTGGGTTTATCCAAAAATTGAAAGAATATAGAAATATTTGAGAGTATTGGTACTCCACTCAGAGCTCGGCGATGGCAAGCGTCCGGTGGGTTCTTTGTCTTAATATGTTCATTACGGGCAAATAGGAGCAGGTCCGCCCTTGTAAAGATAATTTATCAAATAGGTGATATCTTGAATATTGATAATTCCATTTCCATTGATATCTCCCTGCCATAAAGGATTTGGAGCGGGGCCGCCTTTATATAGATAATTTATTATGTAGGTTATATCCTGAAGATTAACAACGCCGTTTCCGTTGGCATCGCCGCAAGTGTCCGGAGTCACATTCCAGCCATCAATCTTGGCCATCATCCACCAGAAGGCCTTGCCTTTCAAGTAACAATTAAAACAGTGGGAATGGGCGCAATCTGAACAAGTCGGGCAGGTATGGGATAAACACCATGTCGAGCACCACTCGCAAGCATCGGTTTCATCGGGATACCATATTCCGTCAGGGTCATAGCTTTCAATATCAGCAAAATCAAATAGAATTTTGCTATTTGCCAAGCAATAGTCACGGATCTGATTATTGCGCAAATAAAGATTCCCATCCGGCCCAGTGCCGTCAAGATGCCCGGTCATATAAATAAAAGTTACGTTTGGGTAATCCATTTCCAATTGGTTCATGGCATTAAGATAGATATTTATTCCTTCTTCGGAATTTGTGGAGACACCTCCGCACCATGACCAGATGACCAGATTAATTTCATTCTCCGGCTGGTTTAATACTTGCCTTGTTATCGGCGCCCATGTTGTATCACCATCGGCGCCAAGATCATCGCCATATTCGGTAATGCTCAGAGTCCCAGCGCCATTGTTATAATCATAGAGAGGATTTTCATCCCGCAACATGGCCATGCCGGTAACAATCTGGCTTCCATGTGAAGTATGTCCATAGAAAATATTATAGGCCGTTTTTATATTTTCAATTACCGATGATGGAATTTGCTCGAAGATTGGGACAGCATTGTGGTCAGCCGTGATAGTATCGGCAAGTATGGGAGTCGATAAACAGAGAATTGCAAAGGTGATGCTCAAGGCGCTCAGAATAATTTCTTTAATCATTTTTCCTCCTACGGAATGTATGTCGGTATGTACTATTGATTTTCTTAATCAAAGATAATAGATTTTGTGGATAATGCAAGGATGTTTTTGAGGGAATTGGGCTGAAAAATAATAATCCAATTAATGAAGCGGTGAATAGTATTTTGGGGGCGCAAGTTATGCGCCCCTATATACGCATGGTTCAGCGACTATTAGAAATCGGCGCCAAGGGAAAAATAATATTTCGGATGGGCTGCAACCGAATTGTAGTCGGTTCTCCAAGCAAGGTCATATCTCAGCACCAAAAAACCAAGATTAGCACGGATTCCAAAGCCAAATGATGATTTAATATCCTGCAGATGATCTCCTCCCAATGACGAACCGCCCTTGAAATTGTTCTCATCCCAAGCTGAGCCAAAATCAAGAAAGATGGCGCCCGTGACATATCTTATACTGAATGGAAGAGGAAAATTCATTTTCAGATAATCTATAAAGGGATACCGGAATTCAAAATTGGATACGAAATACCTCGTTCCGGATAGTTCGTAATATTCATAGCCGCGCAAAGGTGTGACAACATCGGCAAAATAGAGATTTTCAACATCATAGACCTCGGCGTCAACCACGGCATTCCCAATCCAGTTAGTGGTTCCGCCAAGGAAATATCGTTTCGGAGTATCTCCCCATGAAGCCCCACCCGATAAACGAATGGCAAATGAAAACAGATTTTTTATATGCCAGTATTTTCTATAATCAGTTTCCGCAGAATAGAAGGAAATATTATTACTGGAATTGAATAGATCAATAGCGCCGGTTAAATCGAGGCGCGAGCGCTGGCCATTGATGGGACCGGTTACGCCCCAGAGAATATTATCATGCACCAGTGAAAAGGTACCGGTGGTAATTTTCGTGGAACGATTGGGTCGGTCATCATTATCATCATGAAATGTTCTATCAATCAGAAATTGCGACCCCAAGACTTCCACCCTTGAAAATTTCGAGAAAGGGCGCGATAAGAAAGCCTGAAATCCATAGAAGCGATCGGAAAAAAGGTGATCATAGGAATCAATGTAATAATTCTTTGTATGAAATAATCCAAAACCAAAATTTACCCTCATCCTATTATAAAAATAATATAACTGTAGATTTGACTGGTCGATAGTGTTTACCAAATCGGTCAGGAGATAAATTTGATGATCTCCAAGGTAGTCGGAAAACACAAAGGCAGATTGTCCCCTGAGGCCAAAAAATGTGTCATAGGAAAATCCACCATTTACATAGTCGGGAGTAAATCGCACCCTATAATTTTGCACCCTGTATTCCCCATCGGGCAATTTGTTTATGTTGGAAATAGAATCAAAAACTGCCTGTTCTTCTGGGGTAATATAATTTTTCCCTCCGCCTGCGGAATCATGGACTCCTTTGAACAAATCCGAAAGAGGGTCTTTTATCCTCGTTTTTTCTTCCTGCGAAACAAAGACATAATCGCCATCTTCAATCCGAGTGCTGTCCGTTACTTTGGAAGCTGTCTGCGATGAATCAGACGGTGCGGCGGTACTATCCTCGGCAAAAGCAGAATCGGGTATTATCCCCTGCCCGCCTGTCGTATCGATATTGGCAATTATTGAATCGGGGAAATCAAAGATTGAGTCCGATATTTTTTCTTTTTTATAGCGCCCCATCGCGAAATCGGTGGGAGCGAGGATGCCATTATTACCTGATGGTTTAATGTCAGTCAAAAGAAAAATATCGAAACCGCCTTTATGAAAAGAGGAAAAGGCGATTTGCTTCCCATCCGGAGACCATGAGGGCGAGCCCACGCCGGTGAGCACATCCGTTATGGCATAGATGGTTAAAGAATCAGCATATCCTATATATAAATTGTCGATGCCATTTCTATTGGAAACAAAACAGATTTTCTTTCCATCGGGAGAAACCGCCGGTTCTCGATTTTGTCCATAGCCGGCATGAAATGGATTGATAGTGGCATCATCGGCATTCAAAGTAAAGATGTTATAATTGCCATACCCGAATTGATTATAAATCGTTGAATAATCAACGGAGTCGGCCGACTTAAATTCTGAATTACCAATAATAAAATTATTATCAGGATGAGGCCGATCGGATGAAAAGGCGATTCTTTTTGAATCCGGAAACCATGATGGGTCGGTGTCATCATAGTCATCTTTGGTTAGATCATAAGTGGAATCACCGTTAATATCATAGATTACAATATCCTTTTTATTGCCCACCATAGCGGCAAAGGCCAATTTTGAACCATCGGGCGACCATGCCGGAGAGAGGATACTGTTAAAAGTGAAATATTTTCTCTTATAAATATTTTTATCTTCCACGGTTAGAAAGTATATGGCGTCCTTTCCTTTGGATTTGGCTACGAAAGCGATTTTTTCTCCGTCGGGAGAAAAGGCAATTCCGGACAAATAAGAATGCAGTGATTCTAAATCTCCGGTACGCTCGCCCTTAACTAATCTGGTGATTATTTTGCCATCAACGGCAGAAATCAGATAGATTTCCGTATAATCTGAACGGTCGGAAAAAATCGCCAGTCTGTCGCCCTTGGGAGAAAATATCGGTTTCTCATTAAAATTAGAGGCGTCCTTTTCATGATTGGTTAAGGCCTTGGCAATTTCTCCCGGTTCTTTGCGCTTGGAAATTTCCGGCCAATAGCGGCGCTTCATTTCTTTGGAAAATCCATTCCATAGTTCCTCCATGGACATATTATTAGAGGCTTTCAACGCCTTATTCATGGTAAGATGCATTTTCCCTTTGGCAAGAATCTCGCCCAGTTTTCTTTCTCCATAATTGTCAACAATGTAATTTATCAGAGCTTGTCCCTCTTTATAGGCGAGATAACCATCGAGATATTCAAGCGGTTGCAGGTAATTATTGATAGTGGCGTCACGGACCACCATATCGGCAAAATAATCCCAGCCGTAGCGGGAGCTGTATTCCGCATATCCTTCGGCAAACCATAGCGGTAGGTCAAAAAGCCTCTGCCGTGATATTAGAGATGAGAATGTATTACCAAAAAGCATGTCATAAATAACAGCATGCGTAAGTTCATGATGAAGCACATGTCTGAAATCCTCCCGTGAACCATTATGGGGGATGACAATTCTATTCTTAAAGGCTTCGGTAAAGCCGCCGATTCCTTCATCAATCAAATTTGGAATAATATTGGTCTGCTGGAAATCATTTGGGGAATTATATATGAAAATTGGAATACGTCTGTGGATTTTATAATTCAGCTGTTCCGAAATGACCACATAAGATGATTCAAGAACCTCAGATGCAAATTTGGCCATTTGATATTCATGATTATAGAAATAAATATCAAAATGCCGTGTTTGAATATATTGCCAGCTGAATCCCTTATATTGGACTTTATTTTTCCCGAAATAGGTTTCCTGACCGAATATCAAGCCTGTAAGGGATAAAAATATTATTAGAAAGAAAAAAATTTTGTTTCTCATATACAGCCTGTTTGAAATGTAATCATTTATTTTTAAACTAACTCATTCTCTTAATATCGGCGCCCAGTGCGGAAAGTTTCTCATCAAGCCTGTCGTATCCTCTATCAACATGATATATTCTCAAAATTTCACTTGATCCTTCAGCCGCCAGACAAGCAAGAATCAGGCCGGCGCCGGCCCGAATATCTGATGCCATCACCGAAGCGCCTTTCAATTTGGGAACTCCCCGAACAATTGCCTCATCGGAGGTTACAGTAACATCAGCCCCAAGCCTGCGAAGTTCCATAGTGTGGCCAAATCTATCTTCAAAAACGGTTTCCTTTATGCTACTGGTACCATCGGCAACGGTTGCCAATGCCATTATACAAGCCTGAAGATCTGTGGGAAAACCCGGAAAAGGAAAAGTCACAACTTTAACTGGGCCAAGCTTCTTGGGTCCCTTGATTTCGATATTATTTTTCCCTTCAATAACCTCGCATCCCATTTCAAATAATTTGCGGGAAACCATGGTCAAATGAGATGGATTGATTCCGGTAATCTCTAAATTGCCGCCTGTAATGCCGGCGGCACACATTAAGGTGCCCGCTACCAGGCGATCTCCGGAGACTTTATATTTGACAGGATTTAGACTTTTTACACTATCAATTGTAACTGTCGATGTCCCCGCGCCTTTGATTTTGGCTCCGGCCGCATTAAGGAAATTGGCTACATCAACCACTTCAGGATCGCAGGCGGCATTGACAATGCGGGTGGTCCCTTTGGCGAAAACAGCTCCAAATATGATATTTTCTGTACCGGTATGAGAAGGTTTGTCAAAATGAATAGTGGCCGCCTTTAATGGATGAGCCTTGGCAATAACATAACCGCCTTCTTCCGTGATTTCGGCCCCCATGGCCCTGAATCCTTTTATATGATAATCAACCGGTCTGGTTCCCAAAACGCATCCGCCGGGCAATGAAACGCGGGCCTCGCCCATCCGGGATAACAATGGTCCCAAAACCAAAAATGAGGCCCTCATCTGGCGCATTAATTCATAAGGAGCGGTAATTTCATTTATTTTTGAACTATCGATCCGCATTTTCATCGATTTGGGGTCATATTCGACTTTGGCGCCCAGATGTTCAAGCATTTTCTTTATGGTAAAAATATCCCTTAGCGGAGGTATATTTTCCAATAAAACCTCGCCCTTGCTAATCAAAATTGCCCCGGCAATGATAGGCAAACCGGCATTTTTTGAGCCATCGGCTTTGATACTTCCGGAAAGCCTTTTTCCGCCCGAAATTACGAATCTATCCATTCTAAATCCTTTTAACTATGGCAGGATTTTTTCGTTCCTGTTTATTTAGACATTTTCAATCCTGTAAAGACCAATATGCTGTGAAGAATATCTGTTTGACTATATAATGGCAATATAATAATGCCAAAAGGCGGGCGGCAAATTTGGGCAAGCGGGGAAAGACTACCATCTGGAAAGACCTTTGAATAATCCGGTTTTTCATAATAATTAACCGAATGAGCCGGCCAATTCTCCAAAAAGGACTGGCTCATTCATTACCCCATGAGGGGGCAAATAAATCGATTCTAATACAAAAGCTATTTTATAAATTACTGACTGAAATGGTCATTTTAATTTCCATAGATATTTATCAAAATCAATGATATCATTCTTGGAAAAGCGCATCCCTTCTTTTTGCAGTAAAGCTTTTTGTAGCTCATATCCGCGACCCTTTGCCAATGATATTCTACCGTTTCGATTTACTATTCTATGCCATGGAAGATTATTCCATTCGGAATAGGAATTCAGGATCCAAACAACCTGCCGTGCCGCCCGGGGATTGCCGGCCATGGCCGAAATCATCCCATAGGTGGAGACTTTGCCTCGGGGGATTTTTTTGATCGCGGCAATGGCTTTCCGTGTGAAAAGCGATAATTTGCTTAAAGTCTTGGCCTTCTCCAATATACTCATATAGGTAATTTATATTATTATTGGCGTTAATCCAATACATATTGCTCCATTATGGCGCTCTTTATGATTGACAATTGCCATAAGAAATAATATATTATAAGGTCAACTGAAAAAAAATGGTTTTTCTGCGGAGTGGGATGTCTAAACTTATTTTTATATTCTTATTGATTGTTTGTGTGGGAGCCGCCCGTGCATTTTCTGCGGAAGAAATCCCCATTGTCAGAATTGATTCGGATATTGAACCGGATAAACTCCCGTATATGTTCGGATTGTCTTATACCGTAACGGCTGCAACCCCACAAATATCGAATTGCCCTGCGGACATTGATGGCAATGGAAGCGATGAGATAATAAATTTTTATAATCGCGATATTGGCGATGGGTATTGGCGTAGCGCTATCCTCGGCTATGAGGGGCCCGGGCAAGGCAAGGCGTTGTTTCAATTAAATGGCTGCGTTAAAGGGGCGCATATCGCCGATCTAAATGCCATTGATGTTTTTAATGGTCAGGGGGACGATATTGTTTGTATCAAGAATAAATTTGATTCAATCTTTATAGAAATTGCGACTTTTGATTCAAATTATGCGGGGACAACATATTGCTTTCTTGCTGATATTGCCATGGGAATGCAGGTGACAGATTCATGGCACGATCTTCAGGTCATACCTCTTGGGGGAATTGATTTGAATAATGATGGCTATCGGGATTTAATTTATGGTCAAAGCGGCAAGCTCAATAGATCCTTCGCCCCCGATAGCGCTCTGGAACGTGGGGTTGTTGCCTACGATCTAGAGAATAATAAGCGGTTATGGTTTTTCCCGACTGCAGATGGGGCTATGCCCGGAGGATTCAGAATAGTCGGGCGCTCAGATGGCTCTCCTATTATCCTCATTGCCACGCCGGGATTTTCCAATAGCTATGCTTCAAACGGAATGGAAAGCCGATTCTCGTATCTTCTGGCGATTGATTCTCATGGAAAAGAGATTTGGAGAAAGAAAATCGGAAATGCATTTTTTTATCCGGGAATTGAATGCCTTGACTATAATAATGATGGGAAATCTGAAATCTACTATGCTTCCGATGGAGAATTTGAGGCAGATGGGAAAACAAGAATTGTGGTTGTTGATCCCGAAACCGGTATCCAGATTGCATGCTCAGAAGTAATTGACTCCGGAAGATGCCAAATATCCCTGAAATTTGTCGATCCCAAAACAGAGGAAGAACGATTGGCCATTTGCATTCTCGCATCTTCGCCGCCCCGGATAATTTTTATCGATAAATCTCTGAATATTGTGACAATTTTGGAGGGGAGTTATGGCATCAGGGAAGTCATAGATTTAGATTTGGATGGTGGTCTTGATTATATTCTGGCATTGCCCAATGGCCAGACCGCCGTTTTGGATCATGATTTCGGATTGACGGCCAAGGGAATGCTTGGGTCGGGGATGTACCATTTTTACAACTCGCCCAAGGTACGTGGAATCATGGTAAGTGATGGCATAACAAGCTGGTCATACTATGAGCTTAAGAAGCAATCAATGGTCAATCTTATTTTTGCCCGGTATAAATGGTGGCTGACCGTCGCTCTGGCTTCTATCATTATTGGATCGCTTGTTCTTTTGATCAATTGGATAAGAAGGCTTTATTTTTCCGTCCAGGGACTCCCCACTCTTGATAAAATAAATGCCATGGTGATGGTGCTTAATAGGAAGGGACAAATCAAATTTATAAATAGCAACCCCATAGTCCAATCCATTATGGGGCCAAATAATTTAAAAGGGAAATATTATAAAAATATTATAACGGAAAGACACCAGCTTATTTCAGATGCAATTGAAAAGTCTTTTCTGGAGCCATTAATTCCCCTGCAAAGTAAGATTGAAATTGAGGATAACGGCATACAGAAAAAAATCGAAATCCTTATATATCCTCGGGTTGATAGGCATAACAATTTCCTCGGCAAAATCCTAATTGCAGAAACAATAAAAGACAAAGTTGATTGGGAACGCAAGGTTGTTTTGGGAGAAGCGGCGCAAAGATGGGTGCATAAGCTCAAGGGAAGCATGGCCACGGCAAGAATTACCATTGAAAATCTTGAAGAAGATCAACGTCTTGGAAATATTATCCGCGATAATCAAATAGTAACTTCATATTTAAATACTATCAAGGGTCAGATTATCGAGACCGCCGATATCGCAGGGAAAATCCTTCGCTTCATAAGAATCACCAAACCACAGCTGATTAAAACCGATTTGAATCAAATTGTCGATAGAGCGGCATCACCCTATTTAACCGGCAAATATCAGAATATCACTGTTGCAAAAATGCAACAACCCGGACTACCTCCCATAAGCGCTGACCCTGAGCAGATAATCGAAGTTGTAGATAACCTATTGTCCAATGCCATCAATTCCATTAAAGGCGAGGGAATAGTAACCATAAAGACCAAACTGGCAAGCAATTTGCCATTAAACGATAAAAATGATTTTCTGGAATTAATTGTTGAGGATAATGGTTGCGGAATCGAAAAAGATGATTTCGATAAGCTTTTCAGTCCGGGTTTCAGCCTTACCGCCAATGGAACCGGAATTGGGCTTGCCATTGTGAAAGAGATATTGGACAATCATAATTGGCAAATTGGAATTGAAAGCAAACCTGACGAGGGGAGCCGCTTTATTATCAGCATTCCTTTGGAGAAAAAAATATGACAGAGTATGACAGCCAAATTATGGGACTAATTTTGGTGGCGGACAACGACCCATCATTTAGCGAGGCATTTCGGCAGATGCTCAATATCAGAGGATATGAAACGCACTCTGTTGGAACGGTTGATGATGTTTTTAAAAAAATAGACGATCGCGAATATGACCTTTTAACTCTTGACCTCGATTGGGGCCTCAAAGATATAAATGGAATTGATATTCTCCGGCGTGTTCAGGAGCATGACCCACTTTTACCCATCGTGATGATTACCGAACATGCTTCAATTGCCACTGCCATCGAAGCCACCCGTTTGGGTGCGCTTAATTATATTGAGAAGATGCTTGATAGGGAGAAGATTCTTATAACCATAAGGAACGCAGTCGAAACTGGTCGCCTCAAACGGCAGAATAGCGCCTTTCTTTCTGAGCTAAAAAGCAAATATGAAATTATCGGCAATAGTAATGTTGCCAGATTGGTGCGCGAGCAGATTCAGAAAGTAGCGCCAACCGATAGTGTGATATTAATCACCGGTGAAAGCGGCACCGGCAAAGAGCTAATCGCCCGACAGATACATTATAATAGCAAGAGACAGGATAAGAAATTTGTCTGTATCGATAGCGGCACGTTAGCCGATAATCTGGCCGAAAGTGAGCTGTTTGGGCATCGCAAAGGGGCCTTCACCGGCGCTATGCAGGACCGAAAAGGTTTGGTTGAAGAGGCCGACGGCGGGACATTGTTCCTTGACGAAATCGCTAATGCCTCGCTTCAGCTTCAGGCCAAATTGCTCCATCTGATTCAAGAACGGGAATTTCGCCGAGTGGGCGATAATGAACCGCGCCATTGCAATATCAGAATAATCGCCGCCAGCAATCAAAGTCCGGATTTGCTGGTTAAAGAAGGAAAATTTCGCGAAGACCTTTTATATCGCCTGAAAGTTATTGAAATAGATGCCATGCCTCTTCGGGAGCGCAAGGAAGATATTCCCCTCTTGGCTCAGCATTTTGTAAAAGCCAAATCTTTGAAACTATTCGGCAAAGAAAAGAAAATGACTTTCGAGGCGATTAATCTTCTTCTTGATTATGAATGGCCGGGCAATGTCCGTGAGTTGGAAAATACCATTGAAAGAATAATTATACTTTCTTCCAATGATGAAATCACCGCTGATGATATAAAATCTATTCTTGGGAATATTTGGATTGATAAAATTACCTCAATAAGATCTCTTAATGAAATGACCCGTGAGTTTCGGCGAGAGTGTATTATTAAGGCCATAAATTTGGCCGAGGGGAGAATCTCTCGCGCCGCCGAAATTCTTCAGATTGACCGGGCGCATTTATATAAATTGATCAATGAATATCAATTAAAAGACTTCCAATAACAGATCATAATTCATTGTAGGGGCACAGTGCCTGTGCCCTTGATAAATCCATCGTGCCGACTTTCCTGATTGGGTGTGACATCCTGCCTTAACCCTTGTCGCCAAAATGCGACAGCCATCCCCCCGCTTTTGTTGCGAAAAAGCGACGACTCTCTTCCAAAGATTCCTATCATCTCTGAAATTGTGAATGCAATCAAGCAGTTAATGGCAATGCAATGACGCACCTCTCATTTGGCACATCAGTTGCGTTAAATATAGTTCAGTTAAGGCAAATGATCTGAACAGACAGTGTACCTATAGGAATTAGATTAATAGAATTATATCTCGTCACATTAAACATGAACATTTTGTCGATTTAAAGGAGGTGAGAGCAACATCAGAATAAATTTGTTCTCTATGAAATTCTGAGTTCCAAAAAAAAACCAAACGGAGGAAAAAATGAGGAAGCTTGTTATTCTTATTCTCGCATTACTGCCTGTGATTGCTATGGGGCAGAGCCAAACCTGCGGCCAGCTGCCGGAAGAGGACAAAAGAGTCCTTGTCTACTCCACCCGAAACATGTACGGCAACGCCATTCTCGCCAGTGATTTCGATACCGATCTCCCTGTCATACTGGCCGAAGACGGTTTCACGGTTACGGTGACAGACCGGGGCGCGATGCCGACTCTCACGGCGGCAACACTCTCGGAGTATGATCAGTTGTGGTTCATATCCGGTCTGAACGCCGCTATTCTGAGTCCATCGGAAGTTCAAGCGATTCTCGACTTCCAGGCGGTAGGAAAGGCATTGATGGTAATATCGGACGGATGTTGGTATAGCGCTCCGGCCAATCAGTTCTCGCCGACCCTCGGTGTGACCTACTCAAGCGCCAGATGCTGTGACTGCGATCATTGCGGCGGAGCCGTTGGGTGCGAAATTCCTACTTCAGGATTCCCTTCACATGATATCTGGGATGGAGTGATGTCCATCCAAGCCAATCTCAATGAGGGAGATTTGGCCGCCTCGGCCTCAGCCGAGATTATTGCCACCCATAACGGCACTAATATGGTCGCGGTGCGGGACGGCAGTGGTGGTCGGGTTGTCTGGGATGCGACTATCTATCGATTTCAGGATGTGGGCGTGCATCCGAATCTGTCAATCAGGCAGGCGGGTAATGCTCAGTATGTCAAGAACGTTGCGAATTGGCTGGGCGGGGGCGGTCAGCCGGAATCCTTCTGCTTCTGCTTTGGCTTCGTCACCGCTAACTTAACACAAGGCCTCCTCGGCGTCCATCTCTCCGTCTTCGACTCCGACGGCAACCTCTGGAAAACGGCCGTGACCGACGATACCGGGTATTACCATGTCGATAGCATCCCCAACGGCGATTATACGATCACAATCAATACGCCGATGGGGTATGTTACCGAGAATGAGACGGTGGCATTTACAATTAATCATGTGCCGGCGACGGTCAATTTCGATTTGGTGCGGAATGTTTTGGATAAGATTCGTAATATTTGGTGGTGGAAGAGTCAGTTGATCGCTTTGCGTGACGGTAAACCGGCGGTATTCACTATTAATGATGTTAATGCTTTCTGTGAAGGCATATATGATCATTTCTATATGAGAGGCGATGGATACGCCATTCAGATCGAAAATGTTACCTTTGCG
>JAGVEJ010000189.1 GCA_020058225.1 Candidatus Zixiibacteriota bacterium
GGCCTAATTGAAAAGAATACCGGTCTTGACCCCTTTGATGCCCCCAAAGAGTTGGTTGAAACATATAAAAAGAAAGACTTCGGGATATACTATGATCCATCAATTGGAGATGTTCCGGTGGATATTCTCTCAAATAATGATATTACTAACGGTAATTCCGGAAGCGCTGTCATTAACGGCAAAGGCGAATTGGTCGGTTTGGCCTTTGACGGCAACTATGAAGCCATGACCTCTGATTATTTATTCGACCCGGCCATCACCCGCACCATTGCGGTGGATATTAGATATATCCTATTCCTTCTTGACAAAGTGTACCATGCCGACGGTTTATTGAAAGAATTAACTATAAAGTGAATGTGTATTGATTTAATTTTGGGGCCGGTTACAGCCCGCCCCATTCTATTATGGTGTCTCTCCAACGGATCTTTACATCTACCTAATAGTTGCGTTAGGTCCTAATTCTCCCCGAATTTGTCGGAGAGAATGAGACCTGACGCATTAGTTTGTCATAAATAAAATCGTCGGGTCTCATCCCGAATCGCAAAGCGAATCGGGATTAGGACCCGACGAAACTTGAAATTTATTTCCGGGACATCACACTATTTACAAGAAATCTGGAAATAAAATTATAGTATATACCGACTCAAATCCTCATTCCCGATTATCTCTTTTAAGCGGGTATCCACTATTTCCGACGTAATCTTAAAAGCCTTCTTAGTATTGGGCGCATCGAACATTATATCATCAAGCAGGGTCGTCATAATCGTATGAAGTCTTCTGGCGCCAATATTTTCTGTATTGGTATTTACTTCTTCCGCAATTTCGGCAATTCTTTTTAAGGCGCCATCGGTAAATGATAACTTTACCCCATCCGATGCAAGAAGCGCAATGTACTGCTTGATAAGGGCGTTCCTCGGCTCGGCCAGAATTCTCACAAAATCCTCCGCTGTCAGAGAATCAAGCTCCACGCGAATTGGGAATCTCCCCTGAAGTTCAGGAATCAGATCCGATGGTTTTGATGAATGGAAAGCCCCAGCCGCTATAAAAAGAACATGCTCCGTATTGACCATTCCATATTTGGTCATCACCGCGCATCCTTCGACAATCGGCAAAATATCGCGCTGAACGCCTTCACGGGAAACATCAGGACCGATTTTCGATTTTTCCCCCGCAATCTTATCAATCTCATCAATAAAGATAATTCCCGACTCCTGAGCCCGATCCAAAGCATCGGAAATTACATCATCCATATTTACCAGCCTATTTATCTCTTCAGAATAAAGATACCGACGCGCATCAGTCACGCTCATTTTTCGTTTTTTAGTCTTTTTGGGTACCAGACCGGAAAACATTTCCTGAAAATTGATCCCTAATTCCTCCATCCCCATAGGCGAGAATATTTCTACGACAGGATACCTATCCTGAGGCGTATCCAGTTCGACAATTTTATCATCAAGCTTTCCGGTGATTAGTTTCTCGCGTATTTTATCCCGTGAGCCGTCAATTTTTTGCTCATCATTTATTTGAGTTGCATTAGCTTTTTGTTTTGGAGGTGGCGGTAAAAGTATATCAAGAAGACGATCATTTACATTCTCCTTGCCCTTTTCTGAAACCAAATGTGATTTCTCTACTCTAACCATATTGACGGAAAGGTCTATCAAATCACGCACCATTGATTCCACATCGCGCCCGACATAGCCGACTTCTGTATATTTTGATGCCTCTACCTTCAGAAACGGAGCGCCCGCCATCTCAGCCAAACGCCGCGCAATTTCGGTCTTCCCTACGCCCGTCGGCCCAATCATTAAAATATTATTCGGGAGTATTTCTCTTCGAAGTTCATCGGGAGCGGCTCGGCGACGCCATCGATTGCGCAAAGCAATCGCCACTGCCCGTTTGGCCCTCTCTTGACCTATGATATATTTATCCAAATGTTCAACTATCTCTCTGGGAATCCTGAAATCTCTGTTAATCATTTTATACTTTCTACGGTAATATTATCATTGGTATATACGCATATCTCTGAAGCTATTTGCAGGGATTTGCGCGCAATTTCCTCAGCCGATAAATTTGCATTTGCTGAAAGTAAAGCCCGTGCCGCGGCCAGGGCATAAGCTCCTCCCGAACCGATGGCAAGTATCCCGTCATCAGGTTCAAGCACCTCGCCGGTGCCGGCAATTAGCAACGAATTTTTTGCATCGGCTACCGCCAACAATGCTTCAAGCTTCTGAAGATATTTATCCGTTCTCCAGTCTTTGGCTAATTCCACGGCGGCACGAGGAAGATTACCGGAGAATTCTTCTATTTTCATTTCAAAACGTTCGAAAAGCGCCAGAGCGTCGGCGGCGGCGCCGGCAAATCCCGCCAGCATCTTATCATTATATAGTTTCCTGATTTTTACGGCTTTGGCCTTTAGTATTTTGTCATCAAAAGTGACTTGCCCATCGCCCGCCATGGCAACAACCTTCTTATATCTAAGGCAAAGAATTGTCGTAGAACGTATAATCATATTATTACTCCATTATGCCCGAGGATGGGCCTTTTTATAAACCGCTTTGAGTTGTTCAGCTGTGACATGTGTATATTTCTGCGTTGTGCCCAGCGAGCTATGACCGAGCATTTCTTTTATTGCCAAAATATCAGCTCCATTTTCAAGCAGATGTGTAGCAAAACTATGGCGCAACATGTGTGGCGTCACCCGTTTGCCGAGTTTCATACAATATTTTTTTACAACCCTATCTACAGAGCGAACCGTTAGGGGTTCCCCTCGATAATTTAGAAAAAGAACTCCGCATTGCGAATCCCGATTACGCAGAAAATCCTGACGCACCTCAAGATATTTCTGCAAATCAGTTGAAACCGCCGCGCCATAAGGCGTCGTCCTGACCTTATTCCCCTTGCCTAAAACTTCAATTATATGCTTATTAAAATCAAAATTGGATATCTTTAATCCTGCCATTTCGGCCCGACGAATACCTGAAAGATAAAAAAGCGACACCATCATATAATCACGCCGCGCTATATAACTGTCCAAATTGATATATTCAAATAAATCTTTGGCTTCTTTTTGTGACAAAAAATCCGGAATCTTTTCGGAAAATTTCAGTCGGCTTAATTTGCAGAGATATTTTTCACATTTTTTTGTCTGACCCAAGTATTTTTGGAGTCCGGCCAGAGCCGAAATAAATCCGGCGAGTGTCCTAACCGACACCCCCGCCTGTCGCCTTTTCCCCAGATATTTTCTTAACAATACTGAGTTAATTTTCGAATCCGCTCCGGAAATCTCACTCTCCTTCTCAATAAAGCTTAGCCATGGGGAAAGATGGCGTTTATATGTCTCAATGGTTCCGGGTGAAAGTGAACGTTTTTCCACCAGATATTTTAGATATTCCGTCAATATTTTATCCAACATAATGAAATAATATTCTATTTAATCAGTGTGGTCAATTGAAATTGCAAAGCAAACGGTATCACACTTTTAAGGAACCGTAGATGCCCTTTGCCCCCAATAAATAAGGCATCAGGATATATGCTGATGCCCTAATAGTGTGTGTCCCGGAAATAAATTTTAAGTTTAGTTGGGTCCTAATTCCGATTCGCTTTGCGATTCGGGATGAGACCCGACGATTTTTCATCGCGGCGTTGGTCCGCCGCAGGCGGATTTCCCGACGCAATCAATTCCGACAGGAATTCTCGATAGGTCGGGACTGCCGGCGCATTCCGGTTGAGCACTGTAAAAATGCATTAGGGACACCATAATAGATTATTATAAATTCCTATTATTATGCTATTCTTCTGCTTCGGCGTTTTTATGCTTACATACCGGGCAGGCCAGATATATGCCGCTCTTCTTCGAAAATTTCTCAACCATGTAATTATTATTGCACTTTGGACAGGCTTGATTTACCGGTTTATCCCAACTTACAAAATTGCAGCCGGGATATTTGGAGCATCCATAGAAAATCTTTTTGCGCTTTGATTGTTTTTGCACCACATCGCCATCGCATTTGGGACATTTGGCGCCGGTCGGCAGAGGCATGGTTGTCTTACATTCGGGATATGCTGAGCAGGCAAGAAATTTTCCAAATCTTCCAGTCTTAACCACCATCGGCGAACCGCAATTGGCACACTTTATGTCAGATGTAATCGGCGCCGATTCCGATTCAAGCGATTTGGTAGTTTTACATTCCGGATAGGAGGAACAGGCCATAAATCTGCCATTACGTCCCCATTTAATAACCATGGGAGAACCGCATTTTCCGCAGACTTCATCGGTTGCTTCGGTAATTGATTCCTTTATATCATCATGCCTTTTTGCTAATTTTCCAAGGGTCTTCTCAAATGGAAGATAGAATTCTCTGACAACATCAACCCATTTTTCTTTGCCCAACTCAATTTTATCCAAATCAGTTTCCATGTGCGCCGTGAACTTGACATCAAAAATTGACGGAAAACTGGCGA
>JAGVEJ010000076.1 GCA_020058225.1 Candidatus Zixiibacteriota bacterium
CCCCGGCTCTTGGCCGGAATTGATTTGTAAATTTCTTTCCCAAAAGGTAGCCTCTTTTTTATTTATTCCCAATTCAACCTTTTATAACATAGTAACTACGATTGTGATGAAGAAACCCACCCGCCCGCTCGCCGCTGGCGAGCTCTGGGTGGGGTACAAAGGTCGGGAGAGCAAACCCGTTGGGACGCCAGCGCTCAAAACGACAATATTTTCGAGACTCACTATGTATATAATGAAATAGCCTCTTACTGCTTTATCAGGGCGAGGGCTTCGGCACGGGTGGCATCTTTGCGAAGGACGCCGCGAATCGCTGACGTCACCGTTTTTGACCCGGGTTTTTTTACGCCTATCATGGTCAAACAGAGATGCTCGGCTTCGACAATAACCAGAAGCCCTTTGGGAGTAAGAACAGTATTGATGGTATCGGCGATATCGGAAGTCAGTTTTTCTTGTACGGTTGGACGGTGTGAAAGTACTTCTACTATTTCTACCAGATTTGAAAAACCTGTGATCTTATCTCTCTGAGGAATATAGGCAATATGTACTTTGCCAAAGAATGGAAGAAGATGATGCTCACATATTGAATAAAAAGATACATCGCGGACAATAATCAGCTCATCCTTATTGGGAGTTGTATATAGCTTAAGTGTCTTCTCGGGCTTGGTTTTTATTCCATCAAGGACTTGCTGGTAGAACTCAAAAACCCGTTCAGGGGTTCTTTTTAACCCCTCACGTTCAGGGTCATCGCCTATACCTTCCAGAATTAGGCGAACCCCTTTCTTGATTTTTTCTTTATCCATCAACTTTTCGGAGCAGGCTCCGGAGTAGCAATTTCATTTGTGTCGGCGCGTCCAATGATTTGATCAATTTGATGGCCGTCAAGTACTTCCTTTTCAAGAAGCGCCAAGGCAACGGCATCGAGTTTATCCCGATTTTGTGTCAATATATCATAAGCGGTTTTTTCAGCGTGTCCAACAATATGCCGAATCTCTTCGTCAATCATCTTTGCCGTTTCTTCCGAATAATCTCGATGCTGGGCAATTTCGCGACCGAGGAAAATCTGTTCCTCCCGTCGGCCAAAAGTAACCGGACCCAGTTTATCCGACATGCCCCACTTACAAACCATATTATGAGCAATTTCCGTAATACGCCTTAAATCATCCGCCGCACCAGTTGAAAGTTGATTGAAAACCACTTTCTCGGCCACCCGTCCGCCCATGGCATAGACAAGTCGGGTTTCGAGCCGTTCTTTTGAATGAGTATGACGTTCATCAAACGGTAGATAATGAGTAACGCCAAGCGCAAGACCGCGCGGAATAATCGTGACCTTATGTACCGGATCGGCGTTGGGCAAAAATTTGGAAACCAGCGCATGCCCGGCTTCATGATAGGCCACCATCTTCTTTTCTTCTTCCGGAATTACCAGAGACCTTCGCTCAGTACCCATCATTACCTTATCTTTGGCCTCTTCAAAATCCGCCATTCCTACCGCCTCATGATTTCTTCTGGCGGCTAACAGAGCGGCTTCGTTGACCATATTAGCCAAATCCGCACCGGAGAGACCGGGTGTCCCACGCGCGAGAATATCAAGCTTTACTTCTTCAGCCACCTTAATTTTTTTGATATGGACTTTTAATATTCCCTCGCGCCCGCGAACATCGGGTTGGTCAACCACGATTTGGCGGTCGAATCGGCCCGGGCGCATTAAGGCTGGATCAAGGATATCCGGTCGATTGGTAGCGGCTATTAATATAACACCCTCGTTGGATTCAAATCCATCCATCTCAACCAAAAGCTGATTTAGGGTTTGTTCCCGCTCATCATGCCCACCGCCCAATCCGGCGCCGCGATGACGACCAACGGCATCAATTTCATCTATAAAAATAATGCATGGCGCATTTTTTTTCCCTTGGTCAAACAGATCCCGCACACGACTGGCCCCGACGCCAACAAACATTTCCACAAAATCGGAGCCGGACATCGAGAAGAACGGCACTTCAGCTTCGCCGGCCACGGCTCGAGCCAGTAATGTTTTACCTGATCCGGGAGGCCCCAAAAGCAATGCTCCTTTGGGAATTTTGCCACCCAATTTCTGGAATTTGCCCGGGTCTTTTAAGAATTCAATAATTTCGCCCAATTCTTCCTTAGCTTCATCAACACCGGCGACATCATTGAAGGTCACTTTGGGGCGCTCATCGGTCATTAGCTTTGCCCGACTTTTCCCAAATGAAAATAAGCCCTTTGGGCCCGATGCGCCCTGCATTTGCCTTAAAAAGAAGAGCCATATAAAAATTAAAAGAAACCACGGGGCGATGGATATCAAAACCGATAGATAATTTGGACCTTCTGTTTTAGCGCTGATGGCAATTCCGGCTTTTTCCAGACGATTGACAAGGCTGAAACTGTTATCCTCAAATGGTATTCTGGCCTTGAACTTGATAAATTTGCCGGTGATATTGCCCGATGGAAACACAGTTTCCGCTTTCAATCGTCCTTCCAGTTCCCTTTCAATAAATGTAACTGAGGCCACATTATTGGCATCAAGTTGTGTCAAAAATTCGCTATAGGAAATCTCGGCGGTATCCCGGCTCGACGAAGTATAAAGGCTATAGGCAAAAATAAAGGCTAATATTATGACTGCCCAGAAGACAAGCGACTTTAGGGGGCCTTTCCAGCTAAAAGATTCTTTGCTATCAGAATCGTCTTTAGGGGAACGCCCAGACCGTTTCCGCTGGGAATTTGAAAAATTATTTTTTTCCTCGCTAAATTTCATCAAAATAAACTCCAAAGGCAATATACAATTTTATCGGCAAAACGGTTCGAAAATATCCGTTTTATTTCTTTTTCTCCACTACCCTTCCGATAAACGGAAGATTTCTATACCTCTGCCCAACATCAAGCCCATACCCAATTACAAAATCTTTGCCAGCTCTAAAACCTTTATACGTAATATCAACCTCAACCTTCCTGCATTCAGGTTTATCAAGCAATGTAACAACCTGAATTGATGCCGGTTCCTGCTTATTAAGCTTATGCATAATGGCTTTTACCGTATGTCCCGAATCTACTACACCTTCGACCAGAAGAATATGGCGTCCTTTAATGGAAACATTCGGTCCGCCGGTCATAGTGACACCATTCTCGGCAACAACATCTCCATTATAGCTTGAGGCTGTCATAAATTCCATCTCAACGGGAATAGAAATATGTCTTACCAAATCGGCTAAAAATATAAAACATCCTTTTAGCACTCCAATAAGAATAGGGTCTTTATCAGCATAATCTTTTGAAATTAGGCGACCCAATTCTTTTATCCTGCGGGCTATTTTGTCCTGAGGATAAAGAAGCTCAAATTTTTGCCTTTCCATAGCGCTTGTCTCTCATTATTTCAATTTGCATTACTTTCCGTGTATTACTCTCGATTTTTATTCTCTCGGCTATTTGATATCCGCCAACCCAAACAATACCGGCGCCATCAAGTATAACCGGAATTTCATCCCTCAAATATCTGGGGGCTTTCTTATCCGTAAGAAAATCGCCTACCTTCTTTCTACCCTTTAGCCCTAAAGGAGTAAATTTATCTCCCGCCTTAATTCCTCTAACATGCAGTGGCAGTAGTAACTTATCGTAATCTATCGATACTTTCATACCATCTTTTTGAATGGAATAATCGGCGGACCGTGGCTTGCCAAGGCGGCATTTAATTTTTGAATTTATCTCAGGGATTAATGTAAAATTCCTCAAATTTACTTCCCTATCATCGATCTGTATTTTCCCCGGCGTAAATATTAGAAAATTTTTTTCACAGAAAACCTTAAGTCCATTTGACAATGATGTTGAAACCAATGCGCCCGCAATCATTTTATCAATCCGCTCAATCTCTTCAAAACTGCCGGCTCCCGGATATCCAGTTAGCTTTTCCAGCGCCATTTTTATAACTCTTCGCCGCAACCATAAATCATAAGATGATATCCGCTCCAAATCAACAACTATTTTCCGCCCAGCTGTTAGGGACTGTTGAAAAAGTCTATGAAAGCGCCGTAGGGAATCTCTTCCTGATGGAATTCCGGCAGGAGATCCGCCGCGGCGGACTGCCGGCGCATAATGGGTTTTTTTCAACAAGCCGGTTATTGCGTGGCTTTTTTTGAATTCTCTCATGGCCAGTTTGGCAAGATAGGCATTTTCCTCATCGATTATTTTTGCGAAGTTTAATATTGCCGTTCTGTATCCTACTCCATATTGATGTTCAATCAAAGGAATTATCTTATTTCTGATGAAATTGCGTCGAAATTTCGACTCAAGGTTAGATTTATCAATCATAAATCCAACTTTTTTGTTTTTTAGGAAATTTTGTAAATCATTTCGGGGCATTTCAAGTAGGGGGCGGATAAATTGCCCTGAAATTGGCTGGATTGGCCGAAGCCCCTGTGGTCCCGTTCCACGCAAAATGCGCAGAAGGATTGTCTCGATTATATCATCTTGCTGATGCCCCAGAGCGATCTTGTTGCAATTTTCTGCTTTGGCGATATCATGCAACACTGCGCGACGGAACTCTCTTCCGGCTGATTCGAGTGAAAGCTTCATTTCCCGGGAAAATTGGGGAACATCACCCTCGGCGAGAATAAATGGGATATTATATTTTTTGCAGAAGTCAGAACAAAACCTTGCCTCCAATTTGGCCGCTTTTGGCCTAATTTTATGATTTATATAGCAGGCCTTAAGCTCAAATGACAATTTCTTGGATAATTGAGATAAAACATATAACAAGGCGGTGGAATCCGATCCACCCGAAAAGCCAATCAGTATCCGGTCACCGGAATTGATTAAGTTATTATCTGCAATATAGTTTTCAACCAAACCAATGATTCCAATAGTCTTATCCATAATGGAATTAATATAATCTATTGCTAATTAATAAAAAAGGGCGAAATCCAAGAAAGAAAATCTTGACTGATTATCAAATTCGGGTATATTAGATAATAATTGTAGATTATTGCACAACATAGCGAGGTGACTCTGGTGAAATCAACCCCCAAATTATCAATTTTTATGATGTTCGCATCAATAATGATACTTATTTTTGCCAGCCCAATAATAGCAGGTGAAGCCGCAAATATCGAGTATCTTGATCTTGATGGTGACGGCCTAAACGATAATATTTACTCCGGCATAATCCAATCTACCCCTTCTCCGACTCTGGAACAAAACGATATCTTTGGAGTCGCTCTAAATCTTGAATCCGGCAATGGCGGGAATTCTGCCGAATTTGGCCAACTTATGATTTCAGCCCGTGCCTTAACAGCTAACCGTTGCAGTCTTGATTCTGATGCCGGTTTTGGTCCCGGCAATGGTCTTGGCAGTGGAATTGTAAAGGGAGGAATGGTTTGTGAAGGGGGAGTATGTCGTCCCTATTAACACCGCTAAAGTCTTTTATTAAAAATACAGCGCTTTTCTTTTTCATTCTTCTGACGACCCAAGATCTTTTTGCTGATGCTAAATTTGACGTCTCTGCGAACGCCGGTTATGTCGGAAATATGCTGAATGATTCCAGCCGCACCGAAGATTTTTATTCGGGACTCAGGGCATCAACCAATCTTTATCCCTTTCCCAAAGTCGAAATTAATCTGCACGGTGATTATACATATTACTCCAAAATATATAATTTGAGTAGTTTTCTTGGTGGGGGAGGCATTAAATTTATTCCGACCGATAAGGAATCGCCCCTATCAATTCTCACCTCCTTTTCATTTGATATGCGCGATTATCGTAGTAAATTTGATCAATATAAAAATAATAACTATGATGCCACCCTATTGGCTGGATATAAGGTATTGGATAATATTAATATCCGCGGAGGAATGGCCTTCAACTCGCTGGTTTATACTGATATTGAAGGTACCAATAAAGAGACATTTAAGTGCTTTACGGGTATTAATGTCGCATTCTTGGGTTCCAATGCTCTTGACATTGAGACCGGCGTGGCCTTTATGGATTACCGCCGTTTTCATGATACGGTAACTGAATTACCTCTTCTTATGCCAGAGGAGGCATTGGATACCAACGCTTTGCTTGTTAATGACAAGCTAAATTCTTTCTATATATCGCCACGTATTTCAAGGCAATTTGGCGCAAGAAGTGGCTTTAATATTACATATATTTATCGTAGATTTTCGGACTTTGCCAACAGAGTGTTATTTGGTTTTTCTACCGGATTTCTTTCCCCGTGGGCGTCAGTTTATGATGGCCAATCAATATCGCTGAATATCAAGAGTCATTTAATTCAAAGCTTTTTAATCACTACCGGCGCCGGATATTGGGATAAAAGATTTTTCAAAACAATCGAGCGGGATGTACGCATTATAAAAAACATAAGGGGAAGAAAAGACTACCAATCAAGATTCTATTTGAATATTCAAAGGTTGTTTGTTCTCAGTTTCGGAGCCACCATCGAGCCGGCGCTACAATTTGATTACACCTGCAATAAATCAACACTTACACTTTATAAATACTCCTCGGCCAATGTTTCGGCCGGGATTACTTGCAGATTTTAAATTTTTTTGAGTTGGAGAAAAGAGCTTAATTTAATTTCACCGTTGAGGGTATTTTTATGGTCACCAGAATCGTTAAAGTCAACTTTGTTGTTCTGTTGATTGCCGTCATCTCGATAATCTTTCTTATCGGGATGATTGCCATCGCCGGAAATTTCACAAAGGAAACATCAGAGAGGGGATCTGTTCCAGTATCTCCCATGATGCAGTCAAAAGCCAGTCATAATTATGAAGGGCGAATCCGTATTTACATCGTTGAGCCAACATCGCGCTGGGTATCGCTTGAGGATTACAAACCATATCAGTTTGGCTTTCTTGATTGGGGGTATGATACTACCATATCACTCCCCTATGGAGATTCGTTGGTTCGCACTATCACTTGGGATGCCGTTGCCGCCGGATTTGATAGTATCACCGAAAACAACATCATGGTAATGGCAGTCGCCTTCAATAGCGAAGTGCATCAGGGATATTCCGACCCGCCTGCGGGATATCCATTTGACGCCTACTATGTTGACGCCACAGCCGCCGCTAAGGTTGACAGCCAGTGGGCGGATACATCGTTTGGCACATATACTCATACGGCCTTTATTGAAGAAGGCACCAGGACCAGCTGTCCTTACTGCCCCAATACAAGAAAAGCGTTATGGGCGATATATCAGCTCCGGACCTATCCCATGTTTTATGCCGCCATGGTTAGAGATTCAAATATCATTGCTCATAACCGGCTCGTTGGGGAAATGAACCTTGGCTATGTTCCAACTACTTATTTCGATGGCGGCCATAACGTTCTTGTCGGGGGATACTTACAAACCGGCTATTATACCCCCCTATTGCAGTCCTCGCTTAATAGAGCCGTTCATGACATTGACATGAGCGTCTCCCTGACTTGGTTAGGAAATGACCAAATTCAAATGAATCTTAATCTCAAGAATAATGAATTCTTGAATTCATCCCCAAATCCACCATTGACGCCGATTGGAATCGACACCGGATTGATTAATAGGAGCTATCAGTTTTCTTCCATAGGAACCGACCCGGAGGAGGACAGATATTATGTTAGATATGTTTGGGATGCCGGTGATACCTCGATCTGGCTCGGCCCCTATGAAGATGGAGATACTTGTCGGGCGACGCATACATGGAGCGCAGGCGGGACTTACAGCGTTTTGGTTCAATGTAAAGATGAATATCAGAGCATTGGCGATTGGTCAGCGGCCAAGCAGGTCAGGATTTTTGACTATGTTGCCGGTGATGCCGATCATAGCGGAATAATCAATATTCTCGATGTTACAAGAGTTATCAATTATCTATATAAGGGCGGAGCGGCTCCCAATCCGCTTCAGGCCGGCGATGCCAACGGTAATGGGGCATTGAATGTTCAAGATGTTACTTACCTGATAAATTATTTGTATAAGGGTGGTCCGGCGCCAAAGTATCCGGCCTCCTGATTAGATTTAGCCATTACTAACAAAAGACGGCGGGTAAGAATCCCGCCGTTTTTTTATCGCATTAACAAATGCGCCAATTCACACGCCCCCAATAAAGTTGTCCTGCCTTAGGGGATTGGGGTCACAGGAACCGGCGTAACTATAAATGGTTCCGTAGGAAGGGACTCCCTACGGCGCGGGTTCGGATTTTTTCAACACTCCCCTGGGGCTTGTTGAAAAAGTGTATGTTATAGTAAAGTGCATCGTTCATATTCATCCCAGCTCCCCGACCCGTCATCCCGTGCCTTGAGAGCTTGTTGAAAAACCCTACAAATGCGCCGTCAGGAATCCCTTCCTGACGGAATTCCATAGGGAGAGACTCCCTACGGCGCAGGGCTTGAGACTTTTTCAACAGCCCCTTGAAGGCTGTGTCATAATTCTTGAAATGGAACAATGATGATTTAATGGTCCTATGTGCCGCAAGAAATTATCGGCAGATGTGGATTCGCCTGCGGCGAACCGCGCACGAATTCTTATTCTTTATGCATATTGTAAGACTAAAAAATACGAAAAATGGTGATTTTATTTTCCAATATTACCCATTGACTTTTGGGCTGAAACTAATATATAATAGCCATATCTTTTGAGGATTTGAATGATGGTAAACGAGGCAAAAGAGACCATATCTGATTTGAAGACACGACTTTCCAAACTTGGGAGGTTTCTTTGACCTTGATGGACGTCGTGAAAAAATTAACAAATTAGAATCGCTTACTTCAGCCCAGGATTTCTGGTCGGATAATCAGAAAGCTCAAACCATTCTCAAAGAGATTTCTGAACATAAGAAGTGGATTGAAAAAATCGATCGGTTCTCCAATGAATTATCCGACCTTGATGAGCTGATGATTCTCACCGGAGATAATGGCGACTCCCGCGATATGGCAGAACTAACTTTCTCGATGGATAAGATGGTTACTGATATGGAAAAACTGGAATTGACGACTCTTCTTTCAGGACATGATGACGCCCGCAGTGCCATATTGACTATTCACCCCGGCGCCGGCGGGACCGAATCGCAGGACTGGGCGGATATGCTTTTCCGAATGTACAATCGCTGGTGCGAAATGAAAGGATACAAAGTCAGCCTGCTTGATTATCTTGCCGGCGAGGAAGCCGGGCTTAAATCAGCCACCATTGAAATAGTGGGCGAGTATGCCTATGGATATCTGAAGGCCGAATCCGGCGTGCATCGCTTGGTAAGAATTTCTCCATTTGATGCCAACAATCGCCGGCATACTTCGTTTGCCTCGGTTTTTGTTTATCCCGAAATTGAGGACAATATCGAGATCGAAATCAAGGAAGATGATTTACGGATTGACACTTACCGTGCCTCCGGCGCAGGTGGTCAGCATGTAAATAAAACATCATCGGCTGTCAGAATTACCCATATTCCTACAAATATTGTGGTGCAATGTCAAAATGAACGAAGCCAGCTAAAGAACCGCGAGGTCGCCATGAAAATGCTTCGCTCTCGGTTATATCAGGTTCAACTTGAAGAGCAGAAGAAAAAACAGGCCGCCATTGAAAAAACCAAAAAGAAAATAGAATGGGGAAGCCAGATAAGAAGCTATGTCTTTCACCCCTACAATCTTGTCAAAGACCATCGCACCGATGTGGAAACATCCAATATTCAATCGGTGATGGATGGCAACATTGATAAGTTTATTTCTGCCTTTCTGGCCAACCCAGATTTGAATGAGATTTAATTCTTTATATAAATTAAATATGTAAACAGGAGCTTGTGCAATGTCTTTAGATGAAACAGGGGGTAAAAATATCCTTGATGTTATCAAGGAAAAGGCTCGTGCCAAAAGCCGGAAAGTAGTTCTGCCGGAGGGTAGTGACCCGCGTACTATAAAGGCCGCCAAAGGTATTGTCGAGCAAAAAATTGCCGGTGTAACTATTCTTGGCAATAAGGACAATATCGCCAAAATGGCCAAAGAGCATGGCCTTAATCTTGATATGGTGCAAGTCATCGACCCGCAAACCTCGGAGCTTCTTCCCTCGTTTGCCAAAGAGTTTTTCGATTTACGCAAAGCCAAAGGGATTTCTGAAAAAGAAGCCGAGGAAACAATGAAAAATATCCTCTTTTTTGGCGCCATGATGGTTCGCAGAGATATGGCCGATGGTTCCGTTGCGGGCGCCATTAATACTACCGGCGATGTCTTAAGAGCGGGAATTCAGGTTATTGGTTTGGCCCCCGGAATAAAGATTGTCTCGGGCGCATTTATGATGACGGTGCCCAAATACCGTGATAAAATCAATAAAATTTATATGTATGGTGATTCAGCTGTAGTACCTAACCCTGATGCTGAACAGCTGGCTTCTATTGCCGTCTCCACCGCCCAAACCATGAAAAATCTTACCGGTGAAGAGCCGAGAGTTGCCATGCTTTCATTTTCTACTAAAGGTTCGGCTAAACATCCTGATGTAGATAAAGTCATGGCCGCTTTGGAAATAATAAAGAAAAATTATCCCGACCTAAAAGTTGATGGTGAATTACAGGTTGATGCCGCCATCGTTCCGGAAGTTGCCAAATCGAAATGCCCCGGGTCGCCAATCGGAGGTGAGGCTAATGTGCTCATTTTTCCAGACCTTGATGCAGGAAATATCGCCTATAAACTAACTCAGCGTCTTGCCAACGCCACTGCCACCGGCCCAATTGTTCAGGGCTTGGCCAAACCATGCAACGACCTATCCCGTGGATGTTCTGCGGAGGACATTGTCGATGTCACCGCTATTGCCATGCTAATGAAAGGATAAAATATATGACCATTAGTAAACTTGCACGCGAAATTAAAGAATCACCGACTCTAAAATTAAATGAGACGGCAGGAAAGCTGAGGGATCGCGGCGAGCCGGTTATCCACCTTGGAGCCGGTGAACCCAAAAGCAAAGTGCCTATTGATGCCATCTTGAGCGCCGCATCCAAATTGACCACCGCCGATATCAGGTATACACCGACCGAAGGTATCTCATCACTGATAAAAGCAATTGTCCGCTACACGGAAGCAAATTATGGTAAAATTGTCAGCACCAAGAATGTAATCGTATCCAATGGCGCCAAGCATTCCATTTTCAATCTGATGATGACTTTGGTTAACCCGCAGGATGAAGTTATCATTCTCGCCCCCTATTGGGTGAGTTATCCCGAAATTGTTAAAATGGTTTATGGCATTCCGGTAGTTGTCTCACCCGATGACAGCCATTTCCAGCCGAATATTGAGGATATCGAAGAGGCAATCAGTTCATATACCAAAGCTATTATAGTCAATAGCCCCAATAATCCGTCGGGCATAATGTATAGCAGCGAATTCATCGCTCAGATAGTTGAACTATGTGAGAAAAGGGGTATCTACCTTATCATGGATGATATCTATCACAAGCTTATTTTTGATGGGAAGTCCATAATCTCGCCTTACAAATATGCCAAAGACCAGACCGATTCATCCAAACTGATTATCGTCAATGGCGTGTCAAAGATGTACGCCATGACCGGATTCAGAATCGGCTGGACAGTCGCCAACACCAAAGTTATTGAGGCCATGATAAACGTTCAGGCGCAGAATATGTCCTGTCCCTCAGTGGTTATGCAGGAAGCGGCCGCGGGCGCCCTAAATGGAATCCAGAGTGGTGTTGAGAATCTTCGTCTGACTCTCGAAAACAGCCGCAATGTGATGCTCAACGAACTTCATGCCTTCACCGGTATAAGAGTTACCCCTCCCGATGGCACATTCTATTGCCTGCCGGATTTCAGCGCTTACAGTAAAGACTCTATTGGGCTTTCCAAGATGCTTTTGGAAAAGGCGTTGGTGGTCACTGTGCCGGGCAAAGAATTCGGCATAGAAGGGCATCTTCGTTTGAGTTATTGCGGTACAGTAAAAGAAATAATGGAAGGTATTGCCCGCATTAAATGGGCGCTTGACCCGGAATCACCCAATGAGATTTTCATCGGCGACAGAAAATACAGGAGAGATTGGAAATGAGTCATTACATACTTGATATAAAATCACCGGCAGTTAATCAGGCCAAAGTTTTAAAAAGCGATTTTGGGCTGGAGCATCATGGTTTCCGCAACCAGAACAATGTTTATTGGAATTTGCCTTCGGAGGCGCTTTATGAAGAAGCCATCTTCCGCAATGAAGGCAAGATCTCTTACATGGGGCCTTTTATTGTCAATACCGGCAGACATACTGCCCGCGCCGCCAATGATAAATTTATTGTCAGAGAACAGGGCACTGAAGATAAAATCTGGTGGGGTCAGTACAACAGGCCTTTCAGCATTGATAAATTCAATGCCGTATATCAAAGATTACAGGGTTATCTTCAGGGACGCGACTTATTTGTTCAGGATTGCTATGCCGGAGCCGATCCCAATTATCGCATGCCGGTAAGAATTGTAACCGAATTGGCCTGGCATTCTTTATTTGCGCGTAATATGTTTATCCCGCTTGCCACCCATGATGAAATGAAAAAATTCGTCCCCGACTTTACTGTTATATCGATACCGTCATTTCAAGCATTGCCGGAAATCGATGGGACATTGACCCCGACTTTTATTCTTCTCAGTTTCGACCAAAGACTGTGCATTATTGGCGGAAGCGGTTACGGCGGGGAAATCAAAAAATCAGTTTTTACATTGCTGAACTTCCTGCTTCCACTCGATGGCATTATGACCATGCACTGTTCGGCCAATAGCGGTTCCAATGGTGAAACAGCCCTTTTCTTCGGACTTTCCGGCACGGGTAAGACTACTCTATCGGCTGACCCAAAGCGCCGCCTTATCGGCGATGACGAACATGGTTGGAGCGATGAGGGCGTTTTCAATTTCGAAAATGGCTGCTATGCCAAGGTTATTGCCCTCTCCCCCACGGCCGAACCTCAGATTTATGCCTGCACCCGCAAATTCGGAACGATTCTCGAAAATGTCATTTTTGATCCCATCACAAGATTTCTTGACCTTGATGATGACGAGCGCACCGAGAACACGAGAGCCTCTTATCCTCTTAGTTTTATCGAGAATGCGGTGCCGGAGAAGATGGGCGGACATCCAAAAAATATCCTGATGCTTACTTGTGATGCCTCCGGTGTGATGCCCCCGATTGCCAAACTGACTCCCGAGCAAGCGATGTATCATTTTATTTCTGGATATACATCCAAGGTCGCCGGAACCGAAATAGGCCTTGGCAAAGAGCCGGAAATCACATTCAGCGCCTGTTTTGGGGCGCCGTTTATGGTGCATCATCCTTATTACTATGCTGACATGCTGAAAAACAAGATTAATAAGTATAAAGTTAATTGCTGGTTGGTAAACACCGGCTGGACCGGTGGACCATTCGGCATCGGCAAAAGAATGAGCATCCACCATACCAGAGCCTTACTTAATTCGGCTCTTGAGGGAAAATTGGCTGATGGTGAATTCTACACGGATCCGGTTTTTGGTTTTAGCGTTCCAAAAAAATGTGAGGGCATTCCGGATAATGTTCTAAATCCTATTAACACTTGGGGCGACAGACACGCCTATAAGGAAAAATATCTGCAGTTGGCATCTTTGTTTATTGAGAATTTTAAGAAATTTAAGGATGGTTGCCCCTCGGAAATAGTTGACGCTGGGCCGGTGAAACGGGACTTCGCTGTATAGGTTCAATTTTGGGCAGGATTCTTATATTTGGCAAGTGTTGAAAAAGCGGTCTGTTATGGCATTGCATTATGCCAGCGCTCAGCGCGGTAACATAATCTGTCATTCCCGCGAAAGGGAATGTTGAAAAACCCGGTTGTGTCGTACAGGTGCATGGCAGATGTCCACATCTGCCAATGTGCGGCAACAACTTAGGGGCAGATGTGGATTCGCCTGCGGCGAACCGCCCACACATTGGGGCTTTTTCAACACTCCCGAAAGCGGGAATCCAGAAATTGTGTCAGAAAAGAATTCCTGACACCGCGGAAAAATTATTGATTGCCTCTGCTGATAAAACGTATTAGATTTTAGATATGAAATCAAAGCGAATAAAAAAAGATTCACAAAGCGAAATTGGATTTTACTTGCGAGTATTGGGCTATCAGGAATCTGATAGAATTTGGGCGGCTCATTGTTTAGAGACAGATTTGGTCGGATACGGCAGGACTTTTAAGAAGGCCCTTGATAGTCTCTATGAGCTAACAGAAATGCAAATTAGCTTTGCACAATATAAAAATCAGCCAGCACTCCTTGATCATTCTGCTCCTGTAGAAATTTTTGAAATATATAACACTCTGTTAAGAGCAAATTTGCAGAAATTCTCACGACAGAGCAAAATCGACCGTAAACGCCGGATTACAAGCATTCCATTTCCTTCAAATTTAGAAGCCATGAGTTTTGCCATTGTCCCTGCATAAATCTTATAAATATCGAGAATTGATTAAAAAACTCAGGGAATATGATTCCAAATTTTTGGTTTATGAGAGAAAAGGAAAGGGAAGCCATCGTATGATCTATCATCCCGATATTTTTGGCCGCCCAGTCTCATTCCCAATTATTTGCCACGGTGAAGGTGATGAAATCCCTATGAGAATAATAAAAAATCTTATTAGAGCATTTAGTCTCCCCCAAAATGTGCTTTAATTGAATGACTGTGATTTGGAAGAAGGTTTTATAATGCCGACATACCAATATAAATGTCCTCATTGTGAATATGAATTTGAGGAATTCCAGAAAATGACTGACCCTCCGATTGAAATCTGTCCCAATTGTAAAGGCAAGACCCATAGATTGGTTTCCGGCGGGGCTGGGTTTCTTTTTAAGGGATCCGGCTTTTACATTACGGATTATAGGTCATCATCGTATAAAGAAGGCGCTCAGAAAGACACCTCGAATATAGCAAAACCAAAATCTTCTGATTAAAGAATAGGTTTAACGGGGCATTATAAATCAATGCCGTCCAAGATAAAAATTTTCCTTCACAATATTAAATCCAAATATGCTGAAAAGCTTATTCTGGAAATTGATTCCCTGCCTGATTACTTTCGGGATGCCTCTGAAATCAAAGTCCGCCCTCCGGCAATTTTCTTTGCTGAATCCGAAACCGATGTTCTTAATATCATAAATGACTGCAGGGTTTTCAATATACCTATCGTATTTCGCGGCGCGGGAACCGGATATACGGGAGGCGCCGTTCCTGTATCAGATGGCCTATTATTATCTCTGCAGAAATTAAAAAAACTGAATGTCGACCCTATTCGCAAACTCGCCTTTTGTGGCCCTGGAGTTATTACTATCGATTTGATGAAAAAGGCGGAATCAGTCGGTTTATATTATCCACCCGATCCAGCCAGTTATGATGAATCCTCGCTTGGAGGGAATGTCGCCGAATGTGCCGGAGGACTACACTGCAAGAAATATGGCGTGACAAAAGATTATATAATCGGCTTACGGGGAATTACTATAAATGGCGAGATTTTTAATTGCGGCATTTATGCCGACAACGAATTATTTGACTTCTCGGGTGTTTTTATTGGTTCTGAGGGATTGCTTGTGGCCATAACCGAAATTGCCGTTCGATTAATTGATCTACCCGTTTCCGGCGCAACTATTTTAGCGGCTTTTGGTAGGCCGGAAAATGCGGCCAGAACCGTATCCAAAATTACCAGATTGGGAATTGTTCCCTCAGTTATGGAATATATGGATGGGGATTCTGCTAACTGTTCCAACGAATATGAAAAGGCAATTGATATCGAAAATGCCGCCGCCATTTTGCTATTTGAGACTTCCGGCCAGAATGCTTCAAAACAGGCCGCCCAAATTACCGAAATCTGTCATGAATTTGAGGCCATCTATCTCAAAAAGGAAAATGATCCCAAAATCGCAGACAAATTATGGCAGATCCGCCGCAATCTGTCGAAAGCGGTCAAAGCCTCGGCAGAACAAAAAATATCTGAAGATGTAGCGGTTCCTCCATCCAAATTGCCCGAATTAGTGAACTTTGTCGCTCAATTGAATAATGAATATCCATTGCGAATCAATTCTTATGGTCATGCCGGAGACGGCAACCTTCATGTCAATTTTCTCGTGACCAAAGACAGCGTAAATTTCGAAAAAATTATCGAGGAAGGCACCTTACGCCTATTTAAGAAAACTCTTGAACTTGGCGGCACTTTAACCGGTGAACATGGGATAGGCCTGACCAAAAAGGATTTTCTTCATCTCGAGTTTGATCTGCCCACATTAAATGCAATGAAGGCGTTTAAGGAGGCGTTCGATTCGAAAAATCTGCTCAATCCGGGAAAGATGTTTGGAAAGGCCTCTCTTTGACCCCTTGTCGCAATTATCCCAAAATTGTCTAAAGGAGAGAAAAAATGCTTAAAATGTGATTGACAGTTTGGGTTCAATTGGCAATAATCAAGTTGGGGATGAAAGGAGTTAGGTTGCGATTTGGAATCGTTCGAATGAGAGGTGAATTAATTCATGACTGAACCCAACATTTCAATCACTTGGAGGAAATTCGATAGGGCGATGGATGAATATAAACAATTGCATCCGACGATTCGCTCAACGAAGCCCTATTACGATAAACCAAGATTCAGATTATATCTTGGAAATTGCTTGGAAATATTGAGGGAGTTGCCGGAAAATTCAATTGATATGATATTTGCGGACCCCCCTTACTTTCTTTCAAATGGCACCTTTACATGCCAGAATGGAAAAATGGTTAGCGTAAAGAAGGGTGATTGGGATCTCGGAGATGGCACAAAAAGGAATTTTGAATTTCACCTTGAGTGGATAATGGCTTGCAAACGCGTATTGAATCCAAATGGTACCATTTGGATTAGTGGCACATACCATTCGATTTATCAATGTGGTTTTGCACTTCAGGTCGCCGGATTCCATATTCTCAATGATATCGCATGGTTTAAGCCAAATGCATCTCCAAATTTAAGCTGTCGATTTTTCACAGCAAGCCACGAGACTCTAATTTGGGCGCGAAAGGACAAGAAAGCCAAACATACCTTTAATTATGATTTGATGAAAAATGGGAATTGGAATAGCGATTTCATTAAGAAGCCAAGAAATCAAATGCGCTCAGTTTGGGCTATTGGAACCCCTAAGTCACAGGAAAAGAAATACGGAAAACACCCTACTCAAAAACCAACTGCTTTGCTAAAAAGAGTTATATTGGCCGGTACAGAAGAGGGGAATATGGTTATGGATCCTTTTGCGGGAAGTTCAACAACGGGGTTAGCGGCGTATTTTTTGGGAAGAAATTTCATCGGTATTGATATAAATCAAGAATTCTTAAATCTTTCAATCAACAGATTTGAGGACCTAGGAAAAAATTTGAAAATCGATGTCTGAGGAATCAATAATAAGAAGGATTCTGATCAAAAAGGTTAATAATTCTTTTTGGTGGCATGTTACTCCCAAGGATCCTAAGGCCTATAAGAAACGAGGAAAATTTCTAACCTCCACATTTCTGCAAGCCAGTTTTTATGGAAGACCAAATGATATTCCTAACCGAGTCTCAATAAGGAATCCTATTTTTGGCTTCTCAGAATTGGAAATCCTAAGGAAATTATTCGGCAACTCAACAGCGATTAAATTATTGGAAGAGCTTTCGGATAATGATAATTGGTATGCTTCAAGAATTGCCCTCGATGCGAAGATGCACATAAAAGCAAAATCATTGGGATATGACTGTGTAATCTTAATGACTGGGAGTGGCAAGAATGCCCTACTAAGGGGTAGAAAACCAAACTCGATGGAGTTGAATCTCTTAGATTTTTAAATAATGTTAGCTCACATATTAGATTATAAATTAAGGAGCAAATCGTCGTGATTTACTTGGATTTTTACAAATCCATTCTAAAATGCGGGAATGAGGATGAAGTTTTTCGGCACTTTCTAAATAACCTTAAACCAAGTATTTTACTTTGGTCGTATTTTGTGGATTGGGATAAAGTATTTGACAATATGAAAGAAGTCGAAGTTGCGCTAAATACAATGAATTACCTTATTGGCAAAGAAAATTTCGACGATGAATTTCGCTTCCTATTGAAACACAACCCAGAAATAGTAAAGACTATTCCTATTCTAATTGTTAGAGATGGAAGTCATTCGTCGAAATTTAAGATTCTCATCGATTATAAGCAAAGGAAACTTGTCTATGAAGAATATGATTTTACCAAGAAAGAAATTACTGAAGAGGACATCGATAAATACTTAGCATTTGTGAGAGAAACGGGATTAAAGAATCTTATTGCTTCCCAAAAAGTAAAGAGTCTTGTGGATTATATGATCGGTGTTGAGGCTGGTCTTGATAGCCATGGGAGAAAAAATCGCGGTGGGAATCGCATGGAAGATATTGTTGAATTTTTTATCGGTGATTTGTGCGAAAAAAAGGGATTTGAATACTTGCGAGAAGCAAATGCCGCCAAAATAAAAGAAAAGTGGAATATTGCGATACCCATTAATATTTCTTCAAGAAAGTATGATTTTCTTGTATATACCGGAAAAGATTTATTTGTTTTTGAGACAAATTTTTATGGTGGAGGCGGCTCAAAATTGAAATCAACCGCTGGCGAATACAAGAATCTTTCTGATTATTTGCGGAATGATTGTAAGTTTGTCTGGATTACCGATGGTTATGGCTGGAAAACAACTTGGAAGCCATTAAGAGAAACTTTCAATCATATTGATTATCTATTTAGTTTGAATATGTTAGAAAATGAAATTCTGAATTATCTGATAAATTGATCGCCCCAGACTTCCATGCAAATCATTAAAGAGTTGTGGGCGGCAGGTCGTGGCGAGTCTTCATCTGCCCCTAAGTTATTGGGCGACACTGGCAGATGTTGATTCGCCACGGCGAACCATGCACGGAGACGGGACATTCGGCTTTTTCAACAAGCCCCCTTGGATGGGTTGCTGGCAGGGCGGGATGCGAAAATCCGGTAAAAAAATCAAAATTTTTACATTTTTGTCCAAAATCAATCACTGAACAGTTGACAGACCGAATGTAATTTTATAATATTAAAGACTTGAATATGTGAAACTGTTCACAATTGCAAAATGACCATTAGAACCAAAAATCATATAAACAAAATACAGGAGTTAATCTAAATGGCGACTTTGCAGAAGAGGCTGGCTGAAATAATTCCGCCCCTCAAAGATGAAATCAAAGGTATCACCAAAAATCATGGCGATATCAAGATTTCTGAAGTCTCGATTGCCCAAGCATACGGCGGTATGCGCGGCGTCAAGGGAATGATTTGCGATACTTCCGTTGTGAATCCCGACGCTGGACTGATTGTTCGTGGTTATCCTATCATGGATTTAACCGAAAAACTTCCCGAGGAGATTTTTTATCTTCTCTGCACAGGCGAACTTCCTGATAAGGCCGCACTAAAGGCTTTACAGAAAGAATATTCCGACAGAGCCAAGGTTGGAAAGTATGTTTGGGATGTTCTTGAAGCGATGCCCAAAGATTCACACCCGATGTGTATGCTGGACACGGCCGTTCTCGTTATGGAAAGAGAATCGGAATTCCGCAAGGAATATGACAAAGGCATGCGCAAGGAAGACTATTGGAAACCTATGCTTGAAGATTCATTGAATCTTCTGGCGAAACTTCCTGTGATTGCCGCTGGTATTTATCGCATGAGATTCAATAAGGGTAAGAGAATCGGCGCCAAGAAAGATTTGGACTGGGGTGCAAATTATGCCCACATGCTCGGAATCAAGGACAAGACCGGCAACTTTGCCAAATTGATGCAATTGTATCTGACTTTGCACTGCGACCATGAAGGCGGCAATGTCAGCGCCTTTTCGTGTCATACGGTCGGTTCGGCCCTTTCCGATGCCTATTATTCCGTTTCCGCCGGTTTGAATGGCCTTGCCGGCCCACTTCATGGCCTTGCCAATCAGGAATGCCTTGGTTGGATTCTCGAAACCATGAAGAAATTCAATGGCGTTCCTTCAGAGGAAGACCTTTATAAATTTGCATGGGACACTCTCAATTCCGGTAAGGTAGTTCCGGGATATGGCCATGCCGTTCTGCGTGTCACCGACCCGCGTTTCACGGCTTTCCTTGCATTTGGGAAAAAGTATATTCCTGATGATCCGGTGTTCCAGCTGGTTGCCAAGGTTTTCGATGTTGTTCCGAAAGTGCTTGCCGAACAGGGCAAAGTGAAAGACCCGTGGCCCAATGTTGATGCCGGTTCCGGCGCCCTGCTCTATCATTATGGAATGACTGAATTCCCATATTACACGGTACTTTTTGCCGTTTCCCGTGCGATGGGCATGCTTTCGCAGTTGATTCTCAACCGCGCTATGGGCACTGCCATCACTCGTCCGAAATCAGTCAGTACTGAGTGGATTAAGAAGCAGATTCCTGCTTCCTAATAATAGGACTGGCATATAAATAGAAGCGGTTCGGATAAATCCGAACCGCTTTTTATTTTGCCTTGATTCTCAGAGATTTTGTTGGTTTGGATTAAGACCTGTCGTATGGGGAGCTTGTTGAAAAAGCCGGGTGTACCGTGTCCGTGCATGGTTCGCCATGGCGAACCGCTCACATTCGAGGGGTTTTTCAACATGCCCTTTGACACGGGACCCAGAATGCGGTAACTATCTTGTCCGTCTTCGCCGGATTCGGCATTGACGAACACTTATGTTTCCGTTTTCTGGGTTCCCGTCCGTCTGAGCCGGACCTAATGGCTTCCGCGGGAATGACATTCCATGCGCTTCATTGCCCAAAAAATATCTATTTCCTCAATATTGGGGGGTTTTTAGCAGGCCCTATGGATTGGTTATTAAATGGAGAAGATTACTCTGAATTCAGTTCCGCCATCGGGAGGCGTGATTACTTTGATGGTTCCCTTATGCTCTTCAACAATCTGATGTACTATCGATAATCCCAAGCCGGTGCCATTTTCTTTGGTGGTAAAATATGGCGAGAAGACTTTCTTTTTTATTTCATCCGGAATACCGGGCCCGTTATCAAATACCGACATAAATATATTGTTGCCGTCTTTCTTAAGTCTAATCTCAACCTGACCGTTTTTGCCTTCGCAAGCCTCTACCCCATTCCGGATTAGGTTTATAATCATTTGCTTGAGCCTATCGGCAGAGCCTGCCATATTTATATTGGGTTCAATATTTGTGACAAAATTAATTTCCCTTGATTCCAATTCCGGCCGCAATAATTCGGCGACCTGTTCTATAATACCGCTTAGACTAATCTGCTCCAAATTGCCTGCCTGTCCTCTGGCCATAGATAAAAATTTGCTGACTATTTCATTCAGGCGATTGGCCTCGGAACGTATTTGCCGCGCCATCGACTGAAATTCCCCGGCATTCTCTTTGGGTTCAAACTCTGCCAATATTCTCTGAGCGGCAATGGAGATGGCATTTAGCGGATTTCGAATTTCATGAGCCACGCCAGCCGCCAAATCACCCAATTCTGTTAATCTCTCTTTGCGGCGAGCCGTATCTTCAAGCTCCTTTATGGCAGTATAATCATAGACAAGCGACACCGCACCCGCCTCTTTATTTTCATGATCATAAAGGCGCGCAATATTGATAATCAGATTTTTTTGTCCTGATGATGATTTAAAGATTGTTTCCAAATCTCCCGGCGTTGTATGGCCATTTAAAACAGCAGTAATTGGAATTGAACCGCTAAATGTAAATTCCTCCCACTTTTTGCCCAAAAACAAACTTTCATCAGCTTCAAATATATTCAAAAATTGCTTGTTGACGGATTCGACTGTACCGTCTTTGTCAACCACAATTACTCCCGAATTGATACTTTCAAATATTTTTTCCGATAGGGATTTCATCTGCCTGAAAGACCTGTCCAGTACCGCCCTTTTTTGTTTACCGACGAGATACAGGATGACCAATACAATAACGGCAAAAATTACAAGACTGAGAATTATCATCTGCCGGTCAAATCCTGCCATAATGGCATAATATTTTTCAAGGGATAATCCCAGTCGGAAAACTCCCGATTGATATTCTACCGATGAAAACGACTTAACCAGCTCGAGAATTTTGCGATTATTGAAAAGATAAATTCGAGATGAAACTGTATCGGAATTTAGGACATTATCCAAAAAGGGGTCGGTCTCAATTTTCAGTACCTGGCCAATTTTTCTTGATGAAAAGACAATCCCCTCGGCAGTTTGAAAGATGATATATTCAATCCCGACTTCACGGGCTATATTCTGCACCAGATAGCCGATACCGATGTCCTTTTTTGCCGATGAATAAAAAACCGCATCCGACACAATGACAATGGCATAATCACCGACCTTTTTAATATACACCATGGACAACTCAGACGGCGATCTGCCTGAAATAAGCTGAAAAATATCATTGGCCGAATTCTCATGAAGAAGGGTATCAACTACCGGTATAAGAATCTCTTTCAGCAATTCCACCTCGACAAATATTCCCCTTCCGCCAGACACCCGAGGATTTGCCTCTCCGTCAAAAATAATAATGGCATCGACGCTGTATTGTGAGGCGATATCGGAAAGTTCATCGGCGGAATAATTCGGAAATTTGCCTGATTCGATAAATTGGGCTAGATCAGAGAATTTTTCCTGAACCAGTAGATCAAAAAGTGAATTAGCTTTGATAGCATTGTCGGAGGATAGGGTTAAGCTTTCTATCAACGCTATGCCTTGTTGTCGAATTAGCTCAAGACTATCACTGCGGCTTTTTTGGATACCTAAATAGGTGAGGACAAAAAGAAGAACTCCCAACAATATAAGAATCGGAAGAATAATTTTTATTCTGCCGGCAGAATTATTATTGGGAAAATCCGACATAGGGTAAAATTAGGATTTTGGAGAATAATAATCAATCTTTATTTGAGCGCTTCAATGGGCTGGGTTTGCTCAGAATCCTGCGATAATGAGGAGGAATCAGAGGCCTCTTTCCTCCTGGGTATTTTGATTTCGAAAATAGCCTTGGATTCATCTCCGGTATGGTAAGAGATTTCTCCCTTATGATTATCCACCACATTTTTGCAGGTTATCATTCCAAGCCCATTCCCATTGCGCTTGGTGCTAAAACGGCTGACAAATAGTTTCTGTATATTTTCTTCGGCAATACCCGAGCCGCTATCCGCCACTTTTAGACAAATATTATTCTGTGATTCATCCAGAGAAGTGGAGATTACTATCCATCGAGTGCCATCAAAATTGGCCAATGCTTCGGATGCATTATAAATAAGATTGACCAAAAGGAGTTGAATCTGACTTGAGTCGATTTCAACCAGAGGGAGATTATCGGATAAATTTGTTCCAATAAGAATTTCATCAAACCTATTCTGAGGTTTTAGAAATGCAATTAGATTTTCAACCAGCTGATTTAGATCCTCTTTTCTGAACTCGCTGTTCTCATCGCTGAATTGGCTTAACCCATCGGTAAATTTGGATATTTTGCCGACAGTATCTTTCATAACGGCGACTTTTTTGAGAACCTTCTCGGTATCACCCTTATCCATAAACATCGGGAGAAGCTCAAGATTGCCCTGCAAAATGGCGAGATAATTATTTATCTCATGAGCAATATCGCGAGCCATCTTACCGCGTGAGGCAATACGGTCAAGCCTTAGAATCATATTTTGATAATTCTGACTCTCGGATATATTTTTGATAAAATATAGCATGGCTATAGGCCGACTTCCCTCGGGTCCCAATGAAGTATAGGCTAACATGGCGGGGAATCGACCTCCATCGCGCCGTCTGCAAATTATTTCCTGTCCTTCACGATATTCACCGGGAATATTTTTGCTTCTTATGATGTTTACTGGAATAGTAAAAAGGCTGGACACCGATTTACCCAACATATCAGTTTGATTGAATCCAAAATCTTTTGCCGCCTGTTGATTATAAATTATTACATAATCGTCAAGATCCGTAACCAGTATGGCGTTGGGGGAATAATCAACCAAAGCCGTCAAAATTGATTCCGATTCCAGCAGGGATTGGTTTGCTTTCAGAAGCTCACGATTGGCAATAGAAAGCTTTTTCTGCTTTTCAGATAAAATTGACGACATTTTGTTAAAGGCCCTTGCAAGTCCTTGGATGTCCTTGTCGCCGGCATCCTCCGGAAGATACTGCTCTTCGCCGGCGGCGGTTTTCTCCAGCGCCGTTTCGAGTTTTGCAAGAGGTTTTTTGATTCCTATAAAAATCAATTTTATAATTAGTAATGATATCAGCGCCGAGGTCAGAAAGAGCAAAAAGATAAAACCGGCCTGATAATGCTTCGTTTTTTCATCACCCACATTATCCGATTTAATATGAAATAAATAAGCATCATTTTTCTCTATCGGTTTTAAATAGTAGTTAACCGATTTCCCATCGGTTGAATTCAGCGATAATAAAGAATTCGAGGAATTATTGACCCAAAATAGTAATTGACTTGCACTATGGCCATCAATGTCAACTATGGGGAATACCCCACTCCGGCCGGCAAGGGGGACAATTGAATCACGGGAAGATTTCTGGTCATGAAAAATTAGATTAATATTTGAAATAGATTGATTGTTCCGGATAATCCTGTTGGCCTCGGCTCCCAATTGGGGATTTATCAATATTCCGGTAGAATCAGTTTTTGTCATATTGATCAAAATGGAAGCGGCGGTAGTAATCGTTTGAGTCTGAGATCTAAAATGTTCCGCAACTGATTCTCTTTCATCGGAATGAAACAAAACCAAGGCGAGGGCAGAAAAAATAAATATGACCTGAATTAGTATCAGATGAGAAACTCTAACCAATAGGCCGGGGCCTTTTAATTTTGCCATACCCTCCAAATCCCGTAAGGTTGGTAATCATAAGGATTATCGGCAGATTGGCGACTCAGATTAGACTGACTGGGGAAAATATTATAGGGAGTGGTGGAGGGGGGATGCCCGACTCTAACGTCAGGTGGCTGGAAGACCAGCACACACCACTCCCTAAATCTCTAACAACTCAACAGCTTAGGCAAAGATGAATCATGCTGTATTAGCGAGCAATTACTATGCCCAAGCGTAAACTTACTCATGGTGTAAATTCCGGTTTATATTTCATTAAAACGCAAGCAATTCCAAGCTCCAAAAACCGCAGAAAAGATGGCAGTTCTATCCAAATTCCCCGAGTGTGCAGTATCATTCACATTACCTGCAAGTGAAGGGTATTCCCGAGGTAAAAAATACCGCTTTTGGGTCCTTATGCCCTGCCAATTTCAAGAGACGCCTGTGAGGAGGTAAAGGCGTCATATATTAAACGCAACTAATTTTCTAAATCTTCAATATATTTTTCAGCCGCCACTGCCGCAGTTGTTCCGTCTCCGACAGCATTGGTTATCTGCCGAACCAATTGGCTTCGGACATCACCGCATGCGAAAATTCCGCGAATAGAGGTTTCCATTCGTTCATTGGTGATTAAATAACCACCTTTATCTTTGTTTATGGACTCGCGGACAATATTTGAATTGGGAATAAATCCCACAAAAACAAAAAGCGCTCCCACCTCAAGTGTAGATTTCTCACCAATTTTAACATTGCGTAATGAAAGGGAGCGGACTTTGTTGTCGCCATTGACTGATTCTATTACTGTATCCCAAAGAAACTCCATTTTGGGGTTACTGAAAGCTCTTTGTTGAATTACTTTTTGAGCCCGCAATTCATTTCTTCGATGAATTATATAGACTTTGCTTCCAAATTTAGTGAGAAACAACCCTTCTTCTACTGCGGCATCCCCCCCACCGGCAACCGCAATCACTTGGTCCCGAAAAAATGCCCCATCACAAATGGCGCAATACGAGACACCCTTGCCGCTAAATTCTTGTTCACCCGGTATATTTAGTTTACTGGGAGAGCCTCCGGTTGATAGGATTACGGCTTTAGAACGATAAGTATCGCCGCCTGCAGTTACAACCATTTTATGCTTATTATCAGTATAAACTTCAATTACCTCATCAGAGACAATTTCCAATCCGAATTTTTTTGCATGCTCGGTCATTCGTTGGGCGAGCTCCGCCCCCGAAATAAGCTCAAATCCAGGGTAATCTTCGACCTCTTCGGTATTGGCTATTTGACCGCCAGGAAGATATTTTTCTATCAATACTACTTTTCGATTAGCCCTTGCCGAATAAAGTCCGGCGGTAAGTCCCCCCGGCCCACCTCCGACTATGACAATATCATATTCCTTCACTGCCATTTTTCACCTCAAATATTCTCGTAAGCCATTTTCAAGTTTGGTTAACCTGATCCCATATATTCTTATTAGCTCAGAGTTGTCACATGTACTGCCGGCTGAAAGCATTTTTAGCTGATCGACCGTCACCGGCGAGGGCTTAATAATCTTCTCCATAATAATTGCCGCCAATTGCAAAAACCAAATAGGAATATATATATTTATCCTTTTCTTATTCAATATCTTTTTGAGGATTGCGATAATTTCCCTGAATTCATATTTCTCGGGTCCCCCTATTTCGATTACTTTATTGATTGCCCTATGGCTGGATAAAGATTCTCTTAATATGTTAATCAAATCCTTTATATAAATCGGCTGAAGCGGTTGGCGTCCATTGCCTACAAGCGGAATAATTGGAGAATATCTTATTATTCCGGTAAATTTATTGAGAAATTTATCATCCTGGCCAAATATGATTGACGGCCTTAATATCAAATATTCAAGTCCAGAATTTCTAACAGATTCCTCGGCGGCCCATTTAGTTTGGAAGTATTTTGATTCGGCGGTGGGTGAGGTTCCCAGCGCCGAAAGATAAATTATTTTTTTTGCGTGGCAGAATTTTGCGGCAGTGATCAAATTGCGGGTTCCCACCGTGACGGTTTGCTCGAATGTTAATTCCTTAGTTTCGGCAATAATACCAACAAGGTGATATATTATTTCAACTCCAGCTAATCCACCTTTTAGCGATTCCAAACTGTGAATATCAACTTTAATCCATGTCAAATTTGAAGCGGAAAATTGAGGAAACTGCCTATTATAAAAGGCAATAATTTGATGTCCCGTTGTTGTTAATTCACGAATCAAATTCCTGCCAATAAAGCCGCTTGCACCGGTAACCGCAATCCTCAAAAATCTATACCTTTCTGGGCTAATATCCCCTTTCTGAAAGGATGTTTAATTTCTTTCATTTCGGTTACCAAATCAGCATTCTCAATCAGCCACTTTCTGGCATTCCGCCCGGTTATAACAAGATGAAGCCTTTCCGGTTTCCGTAAAATTAATTCCTCAAGTTCATCTTGAGTAATTAGCCCAAGATTTACGGCTACATTTAATTCATCAAGTATCACCAATTCATATAGTCCGGAAAGCATTTTTTCTATGGATGTTTCCAGCGCCTTTTTTGCCGCATTGCGATGTTCTTCAAATGATTTATTGTCATCAATAATTCCCACAAACCCCTCCCCCATCACATTCAGCTCCACATTGGGCGAAAGTCTTTTTATGCCATCCAGCTCTCCATACTTCCAACTCCCTTTTATAAATTGAATAATGCATACTTTCCAGCCATATCCAATAGCTCTAATGACCATACCAAGGGCGGCAGTGGTCTTTCCCTTACCGTCTCCTGTATAGACAATCAATAGTCCTTTATCCCTATTGGTAGAATCAGGCATAATCATCCTCTATTAGTAAAAATTTTATCGCTATTTATTGCCAAGCCGGTCGGAAAGAATTTCAATAGGATGAACGACTTTAAATCGGTCTCCCATTTCGGCCCGAATTTTCATCTGACACGCTGGACATGAAGTCATAAGATAATCCGCCCGCATTTTGGAATATTCCTCTCTTTTCTTGGAAAACATCCCTTTGGCTTCCTTAAAATGAATATATCCGTAGGAGCCCGCTTGGGCACAGCAACTGTCACTGTAGATAGGATGAATTATTTTGATATCGCTCAATTTGCGAAGTAATTTCTCCGGTTCTTTACGGAGTCCGGCCGCTCGAAGATGGCAGGGATTATGATATGTTATGGTCGTTTCGCCCGGTATATCAAATATGGAATAATCTATATCCAATTTATTGAGATATTGGCATATATCAAAGCATTTAAGGGATAATTCTTCGGCTTTCTTTTTGTACGGATCATTATTGCCAAAAAGCGATTTATATTCTTTTAATCGCAGTAGGCATGAAGCACATCCGGTAATAACGGCCTTGAAATTCTCCAAATTATCAATATTGAACTTCGCCTTCTCAATCAGATTTTCTTTTAATCCGTAAACTTCATAGGGCAGTCCACAGCATTTCTGTTCAGGCATTGAGATTTTTAGGTTTAGTCTATCAAAAACTCTGAATACCGAATCTCCAACCCAGGAATGCAGAAGATTATCAGCACACCCATGGAAAAAGGCTATTTCGCCGATATTGGAAATTCTGGTTGGATATCGTCGCCTGAGATTATTTTTTGCAATCGTTGGCAAAACGATCGATTTGCCAAAATTGCTGTTCATTATTGGAGAAAATAGCTTCCCCAGCTTCAAAGATAATCCCAAGAGAGATTCATTGTCGGCAAAGGCGGACACTATTCTGGATGTAACAGAAGGCTTAATCGCCCTAAATTTGATAATTTCGGAGGCAATATCGACACCGGCC
>JAGVEJ010000026.1 GCA_020058225.1 Candidatus Zixiibacteriota bacterium
GAGACTTGCCAAAACGAATATTCATATTCCCTTCAGGGAACTAATAAAGGCGCACAATTTGACGCCGCACGAACAGATTTATATTATCGCCGGTCTGGCAGATATCGGCCGCATGCAGGGTTTTACGAACAGTCTTATTTCAGTGAACGCAGAATGGACTTGTTTCATTTCACAAAAGGCTCTCGCAAAGGATTCGCGGCTGGTAAAACTGGGCATATTTGTCTGGGTTGAGACAAGATATAGCGAGGAGGGCGGCGAGTATCGCCTCGCGCCGGAGACTCGCGAATATATTCTTGGCGACACCGCTCAAATGGAAGATAGGCCGCTTCTGGAATAAAATATGGCCGCCAATGACCGCAGGCAATTATTGATAATAAGGGGAGGTTGAATAATAGCATGGGATTATTTCTATTAATATGTCTTGTCTCTTTACTCTTCTCGAGTAAATCAGAATCGAGTGGATGTTGTCTTTTTTCTATTATTGGCATGACATTCAAAACAATATTTTGGGCAATGGTGATTGTATTTGCATTGAGCATTATATGCAGAAATTGAACCTTGACAATAAGCCATAATAAAAAACGATTGACAGCTTAAAGCGCACGCGGTAATTTAATCTTCAGGATGGCTCAGATAAAACAGATCGAGCGATTAATTAGAATTATGCAGAGGCTGACGTTCAAGCGGACTGTCACGATTGGCGAATTATATCACTATTTTGAGGGCGGAGTACCAAAGAGGACTCTTCAGCGCGATATGCTTGAGCTTTCCAACGCCGGAATTCCGCTGATAGACGACAAGGGGAAGGGAAAGGAATTAGTTTGGTCGATTGAGCAGGGTTATTTGAAATTTATTCCGATCAAATTCCAGCCGCGCGAAATTGCCTCAGGGTTTTTCCTTAAATCGTTTTCCAGTCTATTTAAGGGCACGCCGCTTCAGCAGGAAGCGGAGAATTTTTTCAAGAAGGCAAAGCAATTATATCCGACCGATATAGTCGCCGATTCCAACATGAATCAATTTGACAATATCTTCGGATTCAGCTGGACCGGATATATCGACTATGCCCCTTATTCGACGATAATAAACTCTCTGCTTGAAGCGATCGCCGAGCATATCGTTGTTGTTATTAACTACCGGCCGCATTGGAAAAAAGCGGAGACTCCGATTGAGTGCCACCCGTATATGATCTTGTTCCATAAGGGGGCGTTGTACGCGGTAGTGCGGACGTCTAATTATGATAAATACTATTTTCTTCCTATTCAACGGATTCGCGGGATAGAAATAACCGACAAGCGATTTAAAAGGGACGCCGGTTTCAGCCTTGAAAAACTCAGAAAGGGGCGGTTCGGCATTTTTGGCCATGAGGGGCTTAAGCCGCAGAAGGTTGTTTTGAAATTCAGCCCGGATGTGGCCGAGGTTGTCGCCGAGCGGATCTGGCACCCAAGTCAGAAAATCAAACGCCACCGCGACGGGACGCTGACATTGGAGATGAAGGTAGTAATATCGGACGAATTGCGGAGTTGGGTGGCCGGGTGGCTGGGGTATGTGGAGGTGATGAAGCCGAAATTGCTTATGGAATAATCCCGGAGTGATGTAATTTATTAAATCATATATTAGTTAGACAAAGAAAGGAAGGCATATGAACCACCTAAATTATTTCATGCCTTATGGTAGTAAGGAGGAAGGGAACGAGGATCACCTAACCAGAGCGTTTCTTGTTTTGCTGAGATTTGTACCTCTTGCCCATGTTACTTTTTTGGATATTATAAGGGAATTCCAAGACAGGAGTGAAGCTGATAAGATAATCCCCCCTTTATCTGGGTTAATAACGGAAGATGCTGACTTCGCGACACAAGTTCAAACTCAAATAGATGGAACCGGACGATTAATATCAGTGATTATCAGTGACGAACACATGGATCGAAAGGTAGAAGTAAAACGCTCTGAAAGAAAAGCAAGGTATGATGGTGTAATTACATATCGGCCGAATTGGATAATCGTAATCGAAAATAAACTCAGTTCAGGAAATATTTGGGATGAACAATTGAATCCCTCCATAAAACCTGGGGCAGAAGCAGAAATAGTGATTGATTCAAAAGCAATTTCAATAAAATGGAGAGACATTATTGAAAAAATGAGTAGTCTTCTTGAATGTGAGCTGATTACTGGGGCTGAAGCAAAATTGATGGACGATTTTTTCCAACATGTTGATTCTAAATATCCTTTTTTAAACCCGTTTACATCTTTTGGAATATGCAAAGATAATGAGTACCTTCTAAAAAGACGCTGTCATGCGATAATGGAGGTCATCAAGCTTGGTCGAGTAGAATATCACAGAGGATGGAAATCAGCAATTAGATTAGATTCAGGTTCCGCGAGAGAAATAGCATTATCTCCCAAAATGATTTCAAATGGAGAATGGGAAGTAATTCTTGAGATGTACCCCGGAGATACTATATCTCAGGCACGCGAATTGTTTGATAAAATCTCCAAAGAGGATTTCTTGAATTTACAGCACGTTGGATGGAATTTGCAACCCTGTCTACATTTTTCATATATTGGCACGGGGCTTCACGGGGCCTCAACTTGCTTATCGATTAAGGATTATATAGAATATTGGATTACTCATAAGGAAGAAATAAAGCAATATCAACTCGACGACTGCGGATTTATGAGAATTTTCAATAAATTGTTGTCGGACAATATGATATCGAAAGATGATGCAGCTCCTCTTGAAAAGCATTTTGTACAGTCGAAGAGAGAATTTTTGAATTTGTGTCCGGGAATCAGTGTAAACTTTAAATGGTCTATGAACGACGCGATTCGATTAGATAAAGATGGCAATTTTGAAAAGGAAGTTGCGAATAGAATTAAGCAAGCCTGCACAACATGGCAACAGAGATTTTTTTAGCATTTTATGCATAAATCTTGACCTCGAGTTTTCGCGGCAGAACGTCAAGTATTCAACTGAGGGCACGGGCGCAGGGCTCGTGCCCTACAATTCTGCGGGGGTGGGGTGAATAGTACACCCCCAAATTATTCTGTGATTGGCATGACAGTATAATTTAAGGGCTGTACCCAGAATTGTCTATCACTATTATTTGCCGTTGGGGTGGTGGAAGCCGATGCGGCGTTTGATTTTCTCCGGAGGGGTCATCAGTTGGCGGATGGCGTCAAATAATGCCCGGATATGTTTATCATGGCCGGTGACTCGCCGCTCTAATTCGTCAAGCTTGCCCGAAATTTCTTTATGGGTGAGC
>JAGVEJ010000102.1 GCA_020058225.1 Candidatus Zixiibacteriota bacterium
ACCCCCCAAGAATAACAAATGAATAAAAATATTAATAATAATAAAGGTGTAAACCATGTCCTGATAACATGTGTAAACTATCTCTTGACAACAAACATGGCATGCGCCCTGTGCTTGCTATGACATGGTTGCATGCCCTTATTCAATAATTGGTGACCCTTGAGTAACGTCAAAAATGTTAATGACTTTGGCAATGGCGGAAATGTGGGCGGGAGTAGTTCCACAACATCCGCCTATTATTCTTACCCCAAGCTTCAGAAGTTCCTGAGCTTTGTCGGCCATATATTCCGGATTTTCGGGATAAATGATAGTGTCCCCTGCGAGTTTGGGGAGACCCGCATTGGAACGAATCAGGATTGGCAGGTTTGTATATTTTTTCATTTCGGCGGCAATCAAAATCATATTTTGACTGCCATTTCCGCAATTTGAGCCAAGAATATCCGCTCCCGCCTTGGATAATGCATCAGTGGCTTGCTGAATTGTCACACCCATAATTGTAAAGAAACCCCTCGGAGTGGCATCATAGGTCATGCTGACTGAAACAGGAATGGATGGAGCAACCTCCTTGCACGCTTTTAAAGCCAGCAGGGCTTCATGCAAATCGGTCATGGTTTCTATACAAATAATGTCAATTCCGAACGAGGCGATGGCCCCAATTTGACGCTTGAAACTATTGAACACATCTTCAGGTTCGGTATCACCATAAGGTTTAAGCAATTTGCCGCAAGGACCAACGGACAGCCCAATAAATGCCTTGCCTTTGGCGGCATTTTGCGCGGCTTTGACAGCGATGGAATTTATTTCTTCAGCTTTATCATCAAGGCCGTATGATTTGAGCTTAAGAGGGGAGCCACCGAAGGTATTGGTTTGAATAATTTCTGCGCCGGCTTCAATATAAGCATGGACAATTTCCTCGAGGATTTCCGGTCGTTTCAGATTTATTTTTTCCGGGCACTCGCCGGATTTCAATCCTCTCTGGAAGAGCATGGTGCCCATGGCGCCGTCGGCCACCAATGTTCTTTTGTGCCTTAATATTTCAATTAGATTTTCCATATCCCAATTTTCTATTTAACCGCCAGAAATCCTTTGACTGTCTCCACGGCTTTCATACCGTCGAAACAATAGGCGTCAGCGCCGATTTCACGGGCATAATCTGCCGATACCGGCGCTCCGCCGATTATAATTTTGGTTTTGCCATAAATTCCGCGAGTCTTGGCGGCCTCGATAACTTTTTTCATTACCGGCATGGTTGTTGTTAAAAGGGCCGACATCCCGATGATATTGACCTTTTCATTAATTGCAGTATCTATGAATTTTTCCGGAGCGACATCATTTCCCAAATCGATTATTTCAAATCCGGCGCCCTTGAGTAGAATACCGACAAGATTCTTGCCAATATCGTGCAAGTCCCCTTGGACTGTCCCTATCAACACTTTACCGGCAGTTGGAATTCCCTCCTTGGCCAACAGCGGCTTTAATATATCCATTCCGGCATACATCGCTCTGGCGGCCAATAATACATCGGGTAGAAATATTTCATGCCCTCTGAATTTATCCCCCACCACATCCATTCCGGCAATAAGACCTTTATTCAATACTGATACGGGCTCAATGCCATTGGCCAAAGCCTGATTGGTAAAAAATGAAACCTTATCCGTATCGCCATCTTGCAATGCCCTTGATATCTGCTCATATATTTCCATATTCTTCTCTCCATGCATATTTAATCATACTCAGCTGATTTTATGGCCTTAATTCTGGTTCGACAGGTATGCGTTTTGCATTCGTCGCAGAAGGCCAGGTTATCTTCAAATTCAAAAAAGTCTTTTTCCCCCGCCACAATGACTCCGCTAATCGATTTAAGCGGTTCCATGAGCAAGCTCACACGCAATTTTATCCCGATTTCTTCAGGGCGAAGCGTCTTGAATAATTTAATCTGCCCGCTTATATCCCAACCGCAATATCCTGGGCTGAAGCGAAGTGTGGCTGATGATGAATTTAGTTCATGCGAATCTCTTAATTGTCTTCGATAATATGTTTCCAATTCACTGCCGGCATTTTCCGTGGCCTCGGATGCCGCACAGTCCAGCATTGAAGCTAATGCAAATTCGTTTTCACGAAATAATGAAGAAATCTTATCGCATATCTCGCCTCCCAAAGTCACCGCAAATAATGCCAAATAATCTGATTTCTTATAGATCGGATCAAGAGGATCTTCGGATTCATTCAATCCTTCGCCGGCATATACCGCCGCAAACTCATTGATTGAAATTTCCGATAGAATTCCCTTAGGCCGTGAATGTTGCGAAAGAATAAGCAATGCTTCATCAGCCAATCTTATCAATTTTTCGTCACTGGCTCTTTTCGTTGGCACGCCTTGAAGCCCTAAAATGGTATTCACATCGGGCAGTATCTTTTCTGCGGATATATCACTAATGTTTCGCATTAATCCATCACCGGAAGTCTATCCATGCCGTACCGACGCGCTTCATTCTCCATCAATTTTGTCATTTCCTTTTTGATTGAATCATCAATCCCAGTCGGTTTATAATTCCTTATGATTTTCTCAATTTCCGCATTGGCTCTTTGCCCTATTGTAAGACTTCCTTCTTCCATCCATCTTGACCGGTTAGCGCGGTCGATGGTCATACCCGGAAATTTGATTTCGTCTTTTAGATATTTACGAGTATGTCCATATATTAAAAGATGCTTTTCTTTAAGCAATTCCTCAAAATGGGGAAGAGAAGGAAAATCTTCCTTGGGCTCAATCCCTTTTATCATACGGGCGGTCATACCGCAGATTTCATTGTCTATAACCAATTTTTCCAAGCTGAAACAACTCTCAAAATCGAGCATTCCCGGACCGGCGATATTATTTATCCCGGAAAGAGCGGCCAGCGTGGCGCCAATTGATGTTTCCAAGCCTGATTGCGCATCAAGAAGTTTGGAGTCGCTGAGTCCAATATAAGCCTGCGTTGGCAGATTCAGGTACTTCCCAATTTCATTATAGGCGCA
>JAGVEJ010000239.1 GCA_020058225.1 Candidatus Zixiibacteriota bacterium
AATTAAAAAATAAATAATAAAAAGTTATTAAAATGGCAATTATACAAAAAAAGTGTTACCTATCTGCCCGGTCTAATGTGTTACCTATGTCCCAATCTGTTCATTAATTCCCGACTTCATTGGGGAAAAAACGCATTGGCATTTATATCTTGACAGCAATTTCACGCGGTGATATTTTTATCCAATGCTATCAAATTTAAATTTAGGGCGGAAATCTTTCGCCCAGGAGAAAAGTATGTCCAGATTTTGGTTGGTTCTGATTGTCGTGATCACGGCGATTGGTTTGCTTGGTCCCTCCAATTTGGCCTACGGGCAACTTGGAGGATTGAAGAAAAAAGTGAAAGAAAAGGTCGAGGATAAGGTCGATCAGAAGACTGATGAGAAGATTGACGAGGCGGTCGATAAAGCGGCCGGCGATGCACCGGAAGAGGAAGAAGCGAAAGAAGAGAAGACGGAGGAATCCAAAGAAGGCGAACAGAAGGCGACAGCAACGGCTGGCGAAGCCGCCCCGCAGGATATGACGCTTTATACCAAATATGATTTTGTCCCCGGCGATAAGGTGATATTTTTCGATGATTTCTCGAGCGACGAGGTCGGGGAATTTCCGCATCGATGGAATCTTGACAATGGCATCTTTGAGGTCGCCAAAAAAGGGGAAGATTTTGTGGTTCTTTCTTCTCAAAGTGGGCTTGGCACAGTCAGGCCAAAGATTGCCGAGGGACCCCTGCCGCCGAAATATACGGTTGAATTTGACTTCTATATTGGAAGCTATGACGAATTTTACCAATGGTATGAGTTTTACTGGGTGGGCGCAGACGGCGAAGATATTGCCAAATTCGAGTACAACGTTATAGGCTCTACATTGCTTTCGATTCAGGCTGAAACAAAAGCCACCAAAAACCTTGGCGAGCCATATACAAATGTGGGACTTCATACCATCAGGATAATGGCGACCAAGAACAGCATAAAGATCTATTATGACAATGATCGAGTCGCCAATGTGCCGAAAACCGAGGATTTTGCGCCGGTCGGTTTTCGTTTGGGGGCCAATGTATCCGAAGAGGAATATCCGGTTGTCTTCTCGTCGTTTCGTTACGCCGAGGGGGGCAAAACACTTAAAGATCAACTTGACGCAGACGGTAAAATTATCACGCATGGCATTCTATTCGACTCCGGCTCGGATAAGATCAAAGGCGAATCGTACAAGACGCTGGCGGATATCGGGCAATTGCTGACGGAGAATCGGGCCCTCCGACTTTCCATAGAAGGGCATACCGATAGCGACGGCGCCGATGATTACAATGCGAAACTCTCCCAAGGCCGTGCGAATTCGGTGAAGACCTATTTGGTCGAAACTTATAAAATCACCTCCGACCGTCTGGAAACCAAGGGCTGGGGTGAGTCCAAGCCGATAGATAACAACAATACGCCGGAAGGGAAAGCTAACAACCGCCGGGTGGAGTTAGTGAAATTGTAAAAATGTTATTTCATAAATCATAATTTTCGGATGGCTAATATGAATAAGGCGTTAATATTTCTTATATGCTTTGTCCTGGGATTGATGTTTTCAATCAGCGCGAGCGTTCAAATTGATAGCGTCAAATACCTGCCCTGGACAAAATACCCGCTTTTCAAAGAGATGGAAAAACGATCCGATTCTATCAAGGCGGCCAATGACAGTCTCACATCGGCCATTCGCGATCGGCAGAAAAAAGCAAAGGAATTGAAGGACAGCGTTGACACCGAACTCCGCTTTGATGTTTCCAAAATTGTCAGACCAAATTCTCCCGATGAATTCAAATCAGTATTTCATTTTCCGCCTGTGCCACAGGATTGGACATCGACCTGCTGGTCATTTTCGGGAACATCATTTATTGAATCTGAAATCTTTCGTCTAACCGGTAGGCAGGTGAAGCTATCCGAGATGTACACGGTTTATTTTGAATATATTGAAAAGGTCAGGCGATATGTCCATGAACGGGGGGAATTGACCCTCAGCGGTGGTTCCGAAATTGAAGCCGTGCTCCTGATCATGAAGATGTACGGGGCGGTCCCTCATGAGATATATGACGGACTAAATAAGGTATATCCTCATTTCAATCATGAAGATTTGGACAAGGGGATCATTACCTATTTGAAATATGTAAAGGAACATGGTCTTTGGGATGAAGAAGCGGTTATTGCTTCCATTCGAGTCATACTGGATAAATATATCGGCAAACCGCCGGAAGTATTTGATTTTGAAGGGCGGCAATATACGCCAAAGCAGTTTGTCGCGGAGGCGTTGAATATTAACCTTGATGATTATGTCTCGGCCATGTCAACTTTGAAAATTCCTTTCTATACTCAGGGTCTATTTGATGTTCCTGATAACTGGCGAAGAGACAGCAGTTATTACAATCTGCCGCTGGATGAATGGTATGGCGTTATCAAAAGCGTCATTGAAAAGGGGTACTCGGTGGCTATTGGCGGCGGTAACAGCGAGCCGGGCTATTATGGCGTTGAAAATCTTGGCGTGATTCCTGATTTTGATATTCCTCAGAATTATATAAACCAGGACTCGCGGGAATATCGCATATACCGCGGAACGACCGGCGATGATCATGGATTGCATATCGTCGGTTACCTGCGAAAAGGGGACAGGGATTGGTTTCTGGTAAAAGACTCAGGGAGCGCGAGTCGGAGAGGACAGCTTAAAGGGTATTTGTTTTTCCGCGATGATTATGTTCGGCTGAAAATGCTGACCCTCATGGTGCACAAAGACGCCATGCAGGGCGTTCTTGAGAAAAAATAGAGTGAGAATTGGCCGGGTCTAATTCTGTTAGGAGGTAAAAAATGATGAAAAGGGAAATGAAAATTGCCCGGGGGTATAATTCAAGAACGCAGGGTAAGGTCGGCTTATTCGCCGCCCAGCTTGATGATCAATTGACTCATCTTAGAAAAGAAGTCAAGGATTTGACTGTGAAACAACTGGAATGGCAACTGAAGCCAGGCATGAACACCATTGGGATGCTATTGGCGCATTTATCGCTTGTGGAGGTCTGGTGGATAAAAATAGCGCCCAATGAGATACCTTGGGAGCCTGAGGGCAAATTGCTTATTCAGAAAATATGCGGCATTGAGGATGATGGTTTACCGCTATCACCCGATGGAGCTCATCCGTCTTATCTTAAAGGATTCACAGCCGACAAATATCTTAGGGTTCTTGCCAAAGGGCGTCGCTCGATTCATACGGAACTGAAACAATGGCAGAACAAGGATCTTGATAAGTTTTTTCGGGATGGGAAAGCGCATCTTTCTTTCGCATGGACACTCTACCATGTTCTCGAGCATTTCTCGGGGCATTTTGGGCAAATACTACTGATAAAGCGTATGATGCGCGATTGTGGATTACTGGATGGGAAAGACAAGTAAGGGGGGTGTTGGAAAAGTATATGAGGCACGAGCCCCACGCTCGTGCGCATTCCCGCTTTTGCAACAAGCCAAAGGAATGATTATGCAGAACTGGGAAAAAGCATTGCATAAATTTCTTGCGAAATGGAAAAGCCGCAGAGATATGATTGGCGCGGTGTTGGTGGGTAGCTACGCAGTCGGAAATCCCTCAAAGCATTCTGATATTGATATACACCTTGTACTATCCGATGCTGTTAAATGGCGGGAACGCGGAAACAAATATATTGATGGTTTTTTAATCGAATATTTTGCCAATCCCTTGCGACAGCTCAAAAAATATCAGATTGATGAATTAAAAGGCGGTCGAAAAACCGATATCCGAATGTTTGCCACCGGGAAAATTATCTTTGAAAAAACCGGAGAGGTGGCACAATTTCAGCATGAATCAAAAAAACTAATGAGCAAGAAATTCAAAAAAACATCCAAATTCTGGGTAGAAACGGTTAAATATACGTTATGGGATCAACTTGATGATATGCGTGATGCCGCCGATGATAAATCATCGGATTTTCTCTACCTCTATTATATTCAGCTGGAAACCTTGTTGGTGGTCTATTCAAGATATCTTGGCGCTGAAATCACTGCCAGAGCCAAACTGCAGAAATATTTCAACGATAAGCGATTCAGGGATAGGTATGGGATTCCGGAATTTCCGGATAAAATTTTTGAGCGGCAATTTCTATTATGCATGAACAAACCGGCTTTCTCCAAATTAGAGCGTCTTACCAAATATGTTTTGGATAAACTGGGGGGATTCAATATCGATGGGTGGAAATTTAGAAGCCGCGTTGAACCGTAATTATCCGTTGTCGCTATGCTGAAAGAGCGCTCACTGCGGGCCGGATTGGCCTTATAATTTCTTCTATATTTTTGTCACCCCTTAGCCGATAAATAATGAAAATGGAGGAATGATTATGAGAAAAGTCATAACTATGATTCTTTGTTGTCTTATGGCCGCCCCGGTCTTTGCCATAAGCGGAATTTCAGTCGGTGTCAAAGGGGGAATAGTACACAATTACGATCAAGCCGGACTCTCTGTCGGCGATTTTGACGTCGAAAAAATGAATCTTCTCGGAGCTCAGATTAAAATAGGGAAGATTCCGTTCGTTGATTTGATTCTCTCCGGCGACTATGCCTGGAAAAATGACAAATATGATTTCGCCGGACAAAATTTTGAACTTAAAATGCATGATTTGTCATTCAATGCTACCATAGTGCATCCGTTTAAGTTGCCTGTTATATCGCCCTATGTGGGAGGCGGAATCGGAAGCCACCATTTGAGCTTTGATTATTTCAAGCCGTTAAGCCTGTCGCTGAGTGACAATGGAATTACCATTCCGGGGGCCGAAACCAGAATTGGGTATCATCTGGTAGTGGGAGCCAATATCGGGATTCCGGCTGTTCCCTTTGGTATCGGGACAGAATATCGCCTGAATTGGATTGATACTCCCGGCGAGGTGACAAAATACAACAGTTTCACGCTGGGAATAAATTTCAATCTGCCATAGTTAAATTATCCCGTAATCCAAAAAATTATAGCCGACCCGCCAAGGCAGGTCGGCTATATGCAAAACCAACAATAGCATTTTAAGCGGCGTCAGTTCGCCGCGGCGTGCCGCCCACGTATTGGCTTTTTTTCAACATGCCCTATATGTGATTGATTTTCCCCCCACTTAAATGTATCATTGTTATAATAATACCCAATTTCAAGGAGGGTTTGATGGCAATCAAATACAGCAAATCGATGATAGAGGCCTTTGAAAAATGCCCACGGCAATACAAATTTGCATATATAGAAAGAGCCTCAGTAGAAAAGCCGGTGAGTGTTGAGGCTTTCCTTGGGAATGCCGTTCACTATGCGCTCGAAAGATTGTATAGATTTAAAATGGATGGGCGTTTGCAGACAATCGAAGAAATGTTGGCAGATTATCATAAATATTGGGAGGGGCCGGATAAGGATAAAATCAAGGTCACGCGGGAAAATCTGGGCGTGGATGAATATATCAAAGTCGGCCATGATTCATTGATAAAGTATTATGAGAAATATGAGCCGTTTGATGATGGCGCCGTACTGGCCTTGGAGAAAAAATTCTTCTTCCCTTTGGATCCGGCTCATGAATTTTCCTTATCCGGCAAGATTGATCGAGTAAATCGCCGTCACGATGGTGTCATTGAAATCATCGACTATAAAACCAGCGCCGCTTTGCCCTCACAGCAGGTTCTTGATAATGACACCCAGATGGCGCTTTATCAAATGGGTGTAAAATATATGTGGCCGGATTTTGACAAATTTGAACTGCATCAGATATTTTTGCGACAGGGAGTTACGCTCTCCACCACCATGGATGACGATAAGATTGAAGAAATTCGATACCGCAGTTATCAGAAGATACTTGATGTGGAACAGGCGAAAACTGATGATAATTTCCCCACAAAGGAATCATCAATCTGTGATTGGTGTCTCTATTATGAATTATGCCCTGCCAAAAGGCATCGTTTGGCGCTTGCGAAAGAAGAACATCTGGAATTTGATGCGGACACCGGTCGGGAACTAGCCAAAAAATATATCGAGCTCGATAGGAAAATCAATATTCTTAAATCTCAAAAAGATACCATAAAAGAGGATATTTACAAATTTTGCAGTGAAATGGAACTCACCCGATTAGATGGCGAACAGGGATATTTGATGGTTAAGATAGCGGAGATAAGTGGATTCCCGTCAAAAACAAAAGACTCAAAGGCCTTTATGGAGATTTCTTATCTGGCCAGACAAGCCGGGTTGGAAGAATGTTTCAAACTGGAAGAAGGGGTGTTGTTTAAAGAGTTTTATTCCAAGGGAAAACTGCCGCCGGAATTAAAAGATAAATTGAATAAATATGTCATTGTGCAAAATAAGAATCGAATCACCCCAAGATATAAGAAAGATTCTGAAGGAGAAGCCGAACCGGATTTGGAGGAATAATCGGTCTTGTGCAGATAGAAACCCTTGCGCCTGTCTACAACTACATCCAACGATAAATGAGCTTTTTCAACAAGCCCCTTATAGTGGGCAATTGTAGGGGTTTGATTCATCAAACCCTGATTTGGAGGGTGCCGGCGGGGATTTCTCGTGTTGCAGGTGCCCCACCGCTTGCGGCGTGCTGAAAAAGTGCATATTATGGCAAAAGGTACACATTCAAGTTCGCCGCCGTACCCCGACCTGTCATCCCGTACTTTGACACGGGAACCAGAATGCGGTGACTATCTTGTCCGTCTTCGGCCGTCGGGCTCCGGCTCTTGACGGACCGGATTCGGCATTGACGAACACTTATGCGGCTGATTTCTGGATGTCCCGATTGAAGTCGGGACATGACAATTCATGTGTCTTTGTGCTCAAAAATATGTTTTTTCCTATTCATGGGGGT
>JAGVEJ010000025.1 GCA_020058225.1 Candidatus Zixiibacteriota bacterium
ACCCCCATGAATAGGAAAAAACATATTTTTGAGCACAAAGACACATGAATTGTCATGTCCCGACTTCAATCGGGACATCCAGAAATCAGCCGCATAAGTACAAGACAATCACCGCATTCTGGATCCCGTGTCCAAGGCATGGGATGACAGGTCGGGGGATAACGATGAACATGAATGATGCACTATTGCCATATCATACACTTTTTCAACAAGTCCTTTGGGCAACAAATTATTCGCCTCTTTGTAAACGGCAGGACATTCTTCTTCCCCCAATAAAATCGGGGGAAAAATTCAGGTCTATCCTACAATTGCCTTATTGGCAGATTTACCCAGCATTGCACCGGAATTCCATCTTTCAGCCCGGGTGAAAAAATGGCGGAGATGATACTTTGAGATATTAGCGCTCCGATTCCGGCATTGAGTGGATTTTCGGATAGTACTACTGCCCTAACCGGTTTTCCTGTTTTATCGATGAGGATTCTAAGAGTAACCTCCCATTGGGTGATTTGTACTTTATTTTTTATGTCCGGCATTTTCAACCAGATTAGCTCCGGGGGTTGGTCGCTCGAGCTTGATTCTGTTTGCGGCAATGAGTCATTACTAATAGCAAAGGGATGCTGTATCCCTGATGATTCTGGCGATGTCTTATATTCCCGGATATTTACCGGCGCCAATCCAAATCTATTGTTTGCATTGACAGTATTTGGGGAATTGCCGGGCATGTAGAGCCAATTGAAATTCATTGCCGGAATAGAGAGACAATAAATTATGATAGGCAAAATCAAGAGATGAATATATTTTGCCGTGCTAAAATATCGGACAGCATCGCTTCTGGTGAGGGCAGGAGGGATACGATCTAAATATAACCTGCGGGTCATTTGGCACCTCCTTAAATTTTATTAAGAGGCGCCGCAGTCTGCTGAAAAAGTATCTTGCCAAAATTTTTATATTTATGGCAACGACAAATTATTATTTCACCCATTGTCCTTTATCAAAACAATGGGTGAAAATATAATACTTGGCTATCTGCCGGTTTCCCTCAAGGTAAATTCGACAGAATAGGTAACCCAAACGGCCACCGGGCGATTATTCTGAATCGCGGGCTTATACTTGCACTTATAGGCGGCATTGGTAGCGACTTCGTCCAAAGCGCTCAAGCCTGAAGACTTGGCAACCTGGGCTTTCTTAACTTCGCCATTTTTGTCAACAAGCGCCTTAATCCAAACGACACCTTCCATACCGGCCTGCTTGGCAAGTCTGGGATATTCGGGCTTTTCTTCATAAATCATTTCGGCCTGAATTTCCACGGGCACAAATTCATCGGCGGTAGGCAGATATTCCTCATCCGGAATATCAACCACGATGTTTGATTGATCAGCATCGTTGTTGGCAACATCAGGAGCCATAATTTCAGCGAGCTCCTCACGCGATGCGATTGTAACATCAGGGTCAACCGCTTCATCATCGGCCACCGGTTTGGGAATACCGACTTTTGGGGCCGCCATTTTGGGCTGGGCAATCTCAATTCGTGGCGGTTTCTTGGCCACTGTCGGCGGGGGGCCAAGGTCGGCGATGGTTTTAATTACCGTTGGTTGCATGTATATAGCTTCCTCCTCGGTAATCACCTTATAGAGGTAAGCTCCACTAATGGCAATGAAAACCAATGCGGCGGCAAATAGCGTTCCCATCAGCATATTCCGCTGATAGGTTAGCTTGAGCTCAAAGGCTCCATACGGCACAAAGGACTGACTCGAAGACTTAGCCATAATCACAAACCTCCTCTCGCGGCCAGAGCGGCCTCGATTATCCTATCATCGCTGTCTTCCCAAGTTCCCATAGCATAGCGATAGGAGAATTTTTCATCTTTGGTAAGATCTTCGACTTTTTTATTGAACTGCCTTGCCTTTTCGGCATTCCAGGCTCTTTCTAAAAGGTCAATTTCATCGAGAATATCAACCATGGAGCTGTAGCGGGCATCGTTCTTAATCAGTATTAGAGTACTCAGTTTTGGATTTTCAAAGTTTAAGTTCTTAAGAAGCATTCTTAATGAATCCGCATTGATGACATAACCGGTATCGGAGGCATTTTTGATTTGCGGCAACATCTGCGGCAAATTTTTGGCAGGATTTCCGACATTCCAGAAGAAATGGTTTAAGCCATCAATCCGCATGGTTAGAAGATTTGATTCCGCTACTTCAATTTCCTGAGTCTCCTCATCGGGAGGCAGGTTTATTTCCATGGCCTGAGGCATCGAGAATACGGTTGACACCATGTAAAATATCAATAACAGAAAGGCAATATCCACCATAGGCGTCATATCGATTCTGACGGCGATTCTTCGCTTGGGACGACGATGACCTTTGCCTTTTCCGCCTTTTTCACGTTGTACAACATCACCGGCCATCTATATCACTTCCTTTCAGATATCTCATTTAGGCGCCAGACTCGGCCTTCATGGCGGCTTCTTTTTCATTATCGGTTATTATCAGAAAACGAGTCAGGTGGTTTTCCTTCATCGAGTTCATCACATCGTTCATAGCTCCGAAGCTGGCATCTTTATCAGCTTTGATAACAATTAGAGCCTTAAGGTTAATGGCACGCGCCCTATTTATTACTTCACTGACATTAGTTTTATCCACCTCGGCATATTTCCGGACAGTCGTGGTCACTTCGTTGCCTTCAATTACGACTTTTTCTTTCTGCAGGAAATCTACATATAAGGAGTCGTATTTAGATAAGGTTATATTAATAATATCCTTGTCCGGCAACTCAATCTGAGAATGCGACTGAGGCAAAGTCACGGCTTTCGCCTCGGGTGGCTTAAACTGAGTAGTCGCCATATAAAATATCAGAAGAAGAAAGGCAATATCCACCATCGGAGTCATATCTATTCTGATGGCTATACGCCGTTTTGTCTTAATTGACATAACCTATTTGCCTTCCTTTTCTTTCAGCAACTGCAATACCTCAAAAGTGGCTTCATCAGTAGTGTAATTAAAGGCATCTACTTTATTAACAAAAAAGTTATAGAAAAAGATTCCAAGGATA
>JAGVEJ010000230.1 GCA_020058225.1 Candidatus Zixiibacteriota bacterium
CTCAAGCCAGATAGTCGAATCAATATCAAGATGATTGGTCGGCTCATCAAGAAGAAGCAGGGCGCTGAGGCCGGCAAGGATTCGGGCTAAAGAGGCTCGATTCTTTTCGCCGCCGGAGAAGCTTTTTAACGGGTTGTCAAATCTATTTTCCGGAAAACCCAGACCGGTGAGGATTTCCTTTATATCATGTTCAAAGTTATATCCCCCGATTGCCTCAAATTTATGCTGAAGCTCACCCAGTCTTTCAATGCTTTTAAGTGATTCAGGTGAATTGTCAACCTCCACTTCAGCCTGAAAAATTTCATCTTTTAATTGAAGAATATCCGATCGTGCCGAGGCTATATAATTGAACAGCGTAATATTGTCATCGCCGGAAAACTCTTGTTCAACATAGGATATCAGGCAATTCTTGGCCTTGACAATATTCCCCGAATCAGGGCTGATTCTTTCCGCTATGATCTCAAACAAAGTTGTTTTGCCGATTCCATTGGGGCCAACCAAACCGATGCGATCGCCGGCATTGACCGAAAAGGACAGGTCTTTAAAGACAATCCGTTCGCTGAATTGACGACAAATATTTTCGCCTGCTATCAGGGTCATGACTAATTGAGTAACGGTTCTTTCTCGCGCGAGAAAATCATTTCAATAGCCATAATGACCGCCGCGGCCCACAGAAACAGTTTCCAGAGTTCCCGCCCAAAACGAGTTGACGATATTGTTGATTCCGAAGAACGATTATAGGGGAGAGTGTTGATTGCTTTTGCGCCGATACTTTTGGCAAAATTGATGGTGGAGGCAATCTCAAGATTTCCTTCCTCTGCGGTAATATTCACCGGAAATATATCCAGAGTCTTGGTTTCATTTTTGAGTTGGTATATCCCGGGATAGTCGATCGGTTGGCATTCGTAGAGAATATGCTCTTCTTTTTCAATTCCCGGGATGATATATGTTTTGTTTTCGGGTGTTATCATTTGTGCAATTTCGGATTTGGTTTCGCCGGATACAATGCTTCTTGAGATAGAGCTTCCCACCTGATTTTTGACTTCATAGGACGCAATGTTGTTGGCCAGATATTCGATGGTTCTAATTATAAACGGCACAATAAAGGAGTGGCCGGTTATATCGGAATATTCCGGCGATATATTTCCGGCGAAAATTATCATCTTGCCCAAACCATATCTTGATTCAATTATGGCCGGAGAGCCGTTTGAAAATTGGGCCAATTCGGCATTCTGCGGCTCATTTTTCAAGGTTGGCAACGAATAAAATCTCAGAGTCGGCGAACCAGATTGAAGATATGATTCAAACGGCTTTAATATTGGGTGGTTATAGTTAAACCTTTCCAATGTATAATATCCTGCTCGGCTGAAATTTACCGGCGCCGATTTGATTATGTTCAACCCAATCTTTTGTCCAAAATTGGAATTGAAGTATTCAGGATTGGTATTGGCTCCGAATATATATAGAACCCCGCGGCCGCGATTTAGAAATCTCTGTAATTGAGAAGATTCAGCCGCGGCCAATGACGCCACTCCCGCTATTATGGTCGCATCATAATCGGTCAATTGTACTGATGCAAACTGCTCCGGCGTAATTACTCGTACCGACCAATACCGGGCTAATTCCTCTGAAGGGATAAGTACAAGCCGAATAAGCTCGCCGGAACCATCGCCGTCAATAATCAAAACATTGAATTTCTCAGGAATTTTGAAGCTGAAATAGTATTTGTTATCGACCGGAAGGCCATCATCATTCAATTCTACCCATCCATAATGATAACCGGGCGTAGTGACAGTATGCCTGAATTGAACCGTTTCTTTGCCGCGAGGCTGTACTCTAAACTCAGTCTGCACAACGCGGACACCATCAATAAAAAGCGAGGCCAATTGCTCATCCTTGGCCAGATCATCGAAGTTCTCAATCTGCCCGTTCACCGTAAATTCCGAACCGACTTCAATCAACTGCCCGCCTAAATTAACATCAACAATTCCATTGTTCCCATCTATTTCAAGCGGAAGCTCCGCCATATAAACCGTAAATTTGCTTAATGTGGTTTCCGGCATCGGTGGAAGAGAATTCAACTGGTTATCAGTTAAAATATATAATTCTCTATTTAGATTCTTGGCCTGTCCCAATATCTCGCTCGCCTTTTTAATGGCGTCGCCAAGATTGGTTGTGTCATACCCGCAGGATGCATCCCTTAAAATATTTTCCGCAACATCACGGCTGAAAAATCTTTCACCGGCGGGGAAATAGGCCTGCCTATCAAACGGGACAAGAAGAATTTCATCGTTTTGCCCAAAATATTTTATAATATCCGCGGCCTTATTTTTGGCCAAATCAAATAGTCGTCCGTCTTTGACCTCCCTTTGCATAGATGCCGAACGATCCAGTAAAATAATCGATGAGACGCCGGCGTGAGTTCCGATATATCCTCCCTTTGTTGCCGGGCGGGCAAATGCCAAAACCGCCGCCAGTATTATCAGCATTCTGAGGATTAATAATAGCAACTGTCTTATCTTAATCCTCCTGACCTGCCTTTTTTGCATTTCCTTAAGGTGTCTTAATGACGAAAAGGGCACGACCTTTACCCGACGTTTGGAGAAAAGATGAATCAAAAGCGGAATGAGCGCCGCCACCGCCGCAATAAGAACCGCTGAATTTAGGAAATTGAGCATTTATCTATATATGCAATTGCTAATTTTTATATGGTGTATCAATATATTTATTACAAAGATCATGTTGATAAACCGCCAATGGGTATGTCAGACATTTCCGGTAATATTCCATGGCCTTCTCGTGATTTCCCCGTAAATCATACAGATTACCAAAGGCAATGAGAACCTCTCCGATAAATAAAGACCTGAATTCCGTGAATGATGCAATTTCCAGATAATTTTCAGCCTTGTCGAATTCCCTCAGACCAAGGCAGGCAAGACCGGCACGAAGCTTATGCGCCGGGTCATCAGCCGCTTTTGATACTATGTCCGCGGCCCAGGCATAGGCATCGGAGAAATATTGATTCGCCATGGCGGAATCATAATTTTTTCCCTTTTGACCATACATCTTTCCCAGAAATAATAAAAATTCCACCTTCCCGACATTTGACTTTTCAACCGGATAATATTCTCCGGCCAATTTGATAGCCTCCAGAGTATCACCCCGTATGGCCAAGATTTTTGCCTGAAGAAGATGTGATGTTGCATATTCGGAATCAAGCATATAAACGGTATCGAGAGTTTTCATGGCGGCATCATATTTTCCATCATAAAGTAACAGGTTGCCGAGAATTTGATAATAGACAGGGAGGACGGAATCAATCTTGATTAATCTTTGATATGCTTCAACCGCCTTGTAATAATGCCCATATTGATAATACAACGGCGCCAGTTTCTCCCATGTGTTAATTGAATCGCGGTTGGTTGAATCCAATTTGGCCATCTCTTCATAATATTCAATTTGTTTTGATGCATTATAAATGGCGCCGGCCCGAGCTCCATAGAAATCATAATGACGTCGCAAAACCGTAACAGTATCAATATACTTATTCCAATATTTTTCAAGAGAGTCAAGCGGGAGAGCGTAGGCCTTTTCCAGATTCATTTGCAGGGTTAAATCATCAGATTTTTCATATATTTGCTTTATCTTGCTTATTCCATAGCTATCTGCAAGATATTTGATAAAAGATGCCGCTACTGTTTCCGCCAACTTTGGTTCGCAGGCATAATATCCAGATGCTGTCAATAGGGAAGCAATGCCTGGAAGTTTCTTGGATAGCCGAGCTTTTTTTATTTCATAATTGGCAAAATCAAAATATCCGGCTATTCCTTCAACCAGAAATGGCGGCGCATATCCCCAGAGTTGAAGCAGTCTTAGCATATTGGGTAATATTGGGTCAACCGAAGCGAACTCATGAGCATATATGGCATAAATGTCGGACCGTCCCGGGTCAATCATATATCCAAATCTCTTATCCCAATTGATGGATGGTATTGCGCAGGGACAGAGAAAGAAATTAATTTTGCCGGTTGTGGCAAGATTTAAAGCTTTCTGGAATTGTTCATAATCGGTCTCAAGATAGCTTTTTATAGTATTCCAATGAAAATCGGCAAGAGTTCCTTTTACATAATACAAATCAAAATTGGCAGATGGATCAAATTGGAATACGCCGGAAATTGAGGGATCAAAAGTACAATTGGCGGTATCAATCTGTATCAATTGCCGCGGACTTATTAGTATTTGATATGATGAGCCATTCTTTCCCGGAATATTTTCAATTCGAGCGGGAAGACCCATTTCAACACGAAATGTTTTTGCCTGATTGAATGGCGATGGACCAAATGTGACCATGTGGACCGAAAAATCAACCGATTGCGAGTCGGCTCTTTCGACATCAATATCCATTACAAGATTCACAATCAGTATTGATAAAGATTTACCGACGAGGGCCTTGACAGTATCCCGGGTGATTTCGAAATATTTTTCAATCTCGACCGGTTTCTGACGGATAATTATTTCGAATTCAGCGCCATTTTCATTCGTGGCCGAAATTGCTGATGCCATCACTATTATCAATGATAATGTGATAAAAAGTATTTTATGTGTTGTAATCATAGTATTTGTTTTTACAATGGAAACGGGTTAAAGATGCAGTCAATTTTCATCAAGGATAATACGGCTCTCTCTGGAAATTGGCAACACCGGTATTGAATCAACCTCCGTGGCCATTTCAACATCGGAGCCAAATCCTATCTTTGTCAAATATCTCCCGTGTTCGCCACGCGCAATCGTTTGTCTCAAAGCCCTGCTGTTGCTTCTATAAAGCAGAAGCGCCAATTCGGCCGCATCATTTAGTTCCAGTTCCATTTTCGCATCGGTCAGCAGTTTATGAAGTAACATCCCGCCGCAGAGGGTATCCTCAATAGAGAAATCGCCGTCTTGTCCCGCACACAAAATCACAACGTCCTGTCCGGCTTGCGACACTTTACGCGTAACGGCCGATATATTTACCAGTGCGCCGGTTATCAGCAATTTTGATAAAGCCGCCCGGTTGTACCCTCGGGTTCCATTCGATGTGGTCAATACAACGGTTTTCCCCTTCACTTTATCCTCAGTATATTCCAGCGGCGAATTGCCGAGATCGAATCCATCTATTTTTATTCCCTTTCGCTCGCCCCCCAAAACGGTTATATCAACTCCGATTTTGCTTCTCATTTCCGTAGCTTCACCCGGCTCAACGACCGGTATTATTGCCCGCGCTCCAGACTTAAGAGCCTGACAAATTGTTGTCGAGGCTCTTAGAATATCTATCATCACTAACGTCTTACCGGTCATCCTCTGTTCTCCAACCGGTCCGGGAACAAGAAATAAATCAGAGCGCATTATTACCTGTGCGTTCCTTTCTTATAAAACGGCGGTTTAATCACAGTCGCTGAAAACAATTTATCCCTTATTTTTACATCAACTATAGACCCGATTTTGGTTAATTCAAGCGGGACATAACCCATTGCTATCGGTTTCCCCAGCGATGGCGAAAATGTTCCTGAGGTCACATGCCCAACCGTTCGACCGTTGGAAATCAATTTATACCCGTGGCGAGGGAAAGCTTTACCCTCCAATTCCAGACAGATCAAACGACGATTTGGTTTCTCATCTCTCTGCTTGATCAATACATCGCGCCCCGTAAAATTTCCTTTATCGAAATTCACCACCCAAGCCAATCCGGCCTCTATTGGAGTCGTGGTTTTATCAATATCATTTCCATATAGCGCCATTTTCATTTCAAGCCTTAATGAATCACGCGCCCCAAGGCCGATTAACTTGATGTCATATTTTTTTCCGGCATTCATGACACGATTCCAAACGTATTCACACAATTGCGTAGGAATATAAATCTCAAATCCATCCTCGCCGGTATATCCGGTACATGATGCCAACAAAGAATAATCTCCAAAGTCCATGTTTGCGCAATGATAGTATGGGAGCGAATTAAGGTCATATTCGGTGATTTCGGCGACCACCTTTTGCGCATTTGGCCCCTGAATCGCTAATAAACCTATTTGATTCGAAATATTGGTCAATTCTACGCCGGCTTCTAAATGCGTCTCCAGCCAGTCGAAATCTTTCTGAATATTTGAAGCATTAACCACCAGCATATATCGGTCTTTAAGCCGATACACCAGAAGATCATCGACTATCCCGCCGTCATCATAGCACATAATAGAGTACTGTATCTGTCCGACCGCCAATTTTGAGGCATCATTGGTCGTCATTTTCTGGATAAAACTCAAGGCCCTTGGTCCCATGACCTCAAATTCGCCCATGTGTGATAAATCAAACAATCCAACATTTTTCCGCACCGCCAGATGCTCTTCGGTAATGCCATTGTACTGCACCGGCATAATATATCCCGCAAATAGCACCATTTTGGCGCCGGCCTCAATATGATACTTGTGGAATGGCGTCCTTTTCAAATTGTCTGTCAACACCTGCTCGCTCATCTTACTGGCCTCCGCCACGAGTATAATTAAGCAAACCGCCGGCAAGAATTATTTCTCTCTGTCGCGCCGTTAAACTTATTCTAAGAGTATATTTATGTCCGTTATTCTTATTTTCCACCTCAAGACTATCGCTGTTTTTTACCTGTTCGATAACATTCGGGATTTCCAACAATTCCCCCTGTTTGATATCATCATAATCCGCAGGGTTAACAAATGTAGCCGGAAGAATTCCAAAGTTTATCAAATTGGCCAGATGAATTCTTGCGAATGATTTGGTCATTACCAGCTTAATTCCAAGATACATTGGCGCCAGAGCGGCATGCTCTCGCGATGACCCTTGACCATAATTATCGCCGCCAAGTATAAATCCGCCGCTTTTCTCTTTGGCGCGTTTGGCAAATTCCGGATCAACCTGATAGTAAACATATTCCGCTATCTTGGGGATATTTGACCGAAGTGGAAGCACCTTGGCTCCGGCCGGCATAATATGATCGGTAGTAATATTATCCCCCACTTTCAGAAGAATTTCTCCAATGAGAGTATTGGGAAGCGCTGTGTTTATCGGAAGCGGCGCAATATTCGGTCCGCGCAGAATCTCCACCTTTTCCGGATTTTTGGCCGGAGGGATAATGCCTGAATCATCAATGTTTATCGCTTTTGGTAAAGTTATTCGGGGATATTTCCCAATTTTTCGCGGGTCGGTGATATATCCCGTCAACGCCGCCGCCACGCATGTCTCCGGCGATGCCAAATACACATTGGCATCCTTAGTGCCGCTTCTGCCGGGGAAATTCCGATTGAACGACCGCACCGACACCGCTCCGGTCGGCGGCGCCTGCCCCATCCCGATGCATGGCCCGCAGGCCGATTCTATTATCCGCGCCCCCGAAGCTATTATTTCTGTCAAGGCGCCGTTCTGGGCAATGGCTTGGAATACCTGTTTGCTTCCCGGGGTAATTGTCATGGAAACATCAGGGTGTATTTTTTTCCCCTTAAGCAATTTAGCTGTAACCGTCAAATCGGATAGGGATGAGTTGGTGCAACTTCCCACACATACCTGATTGACCTTCATATTCTTCAGTTTTTTGACTTCTATCACATTATCCGGCGAATGAGGCTGAGCTACAAGAGGCTCTAGCTTGACCAAATCGAGTTCAATCACCTGCGAATATTTGGCATCCTTATCTGCGGCAATCTTAACAAAATCTTTGGGGCGTTTCTGAAGCCGGAAATATTCTTTGGTTCTGTCATCAGATGGAAATATTGAGCATGTGGCGCCCAGTTCAGCGCCCATATTGGTGATTGTCGCCCGTTCCGGAACCGATAACGAGGCTACTCCCGGACCGGAATATTCGATTATCTTTCCCACGCCGCCCTTAACCGTCAGCCTTCTGAGCACGTCAAGGATAACATCTTTGGCGGTCACGAACGGTTTCAGCTTTCCCTTCAGATGAATATTAATAATCTCCGGCATTTTCAGATAAAACGGCCCGCCGCCCATAGCGACTGCTACGTCAAGCCCGCCGGCGCCGATGGCAATCATCCCCAATCCGCCATTGGTTGGAGTATGCGAATCGGAACCAAGAAGTGTCTTGCCCGGGACTCCAAACCGCTCCAGATGCACCTGATGGCATATCCCATTCCCCGGACGGGAGAAAAATATCCCATATTTGGCCGCCACAGACTGCAAATACATATGGTCGTCGGCGTTTTCGAAACTGGCCTGCAACATATTGTGGTCAACATAGGAAACCGATTTCTCGGTTTTAACCTTTTTCAGCCCAAGCGCTTCGAACTGCAGATACGCCATCGTGCCGGTGGCATCCTGGGTGAGAGTTTGGTCGATCTTGATCGCAATATCGGCCCCTGTTTTCATTTCACCCGAAACCAGGTGAGCCGTGATTATCTTTTCCGCTAAATTCATCCCCATATCTCAACTCCTTGTTTACATATATTCCAATAATACGGCCGTCTCCGGCACAACCCGAAAAGAAATCCGATTTTGAGGTAAAAGTCAACGGTTAATTTGGGCCATAATTTGCCGCAAACCAATGGGCATCACCTGCTCAAAAGCTGGAGAAAGTGGTTGACAATGGGGGGGTATTATGCAGATATTAGATTTACGGGCAGATGTGGACTCGCCGCGGCGAGTCGCGCACATAATATTATTATTAAATATCGGGAATGGATTGAGAGGTATATGTGGACATCTAAGCATTCAGGGCGGCATCTTTTTATTTATTGTGGCATTTATATGAAATATTTCCAAACCTTTTTGCTCTTTCTTCGCCTGAATAATTGAAGTGGGAAGGTGAAAAAGATAAAATCATCTTTTAAGAAAGGAAAAGCAAAATGAAAATGCTGTCGTCAAGCATGAACGTTGTCGTAGGGTGCCGCGCCTTAAAAATGGAAAAAGAAACCCGGTAAAACGCTTCCCAATCTGGAGAAGTCCAGGTTGACAATAAAGGGTGGAAGCTAATATTATAGCTTAGGGAATTAAACCAAAAGAGCACATTCTGGAGTAAGTCAGATTAATTACCAAAAGAATAAATATTACAATTAAAGGAGGTGAAATATCCCTAAAACTATTTATGGTGGATTCGTTGATTTCCCAATAGTATCGAAAACCTAACAGAGATTTATCTTGATGAAAAATTCAAAAGATGTAAGGAGCTTTATCATGAAACGATTTATTATCTTTTCTCTCATATGGTTAGTATTAGCTAATATTAGCTTTGGACAATCAAAAATTGTCTTTGGAGTTAAGCCTGGAAGTACCATTAATTCAGCATATTTGGGATTAAAAATGAATAATCTGGTGCCATTTTTTGGTATCGACGTGCTTGGGATTTCTGCTTCTGGCAAATATTCAGATGAAAATGAAGATCAATATGATGATTATTATGGGAATACTCGCGTATTTAGAAATATCGAAACCGAGGAGTTTAGCGGAAGCGCACTCTTGATAATTCCACATTTTGGAGCGAAATTATTTATAGGCGCTAAAGATGTGAGACCTTACATCTTGGGGAATATATTTTTCTCGATACCCTCAGTTAGTGCAGATGCAGAATCGAAAGATGAATCGTGGGAGTATGAAAATGGGCAGTTAGTTGATCATGATATTGAAATCGATTCTGATAAATTAGAGGATAGAACAAAAGATATGATTAAAGATGTCCTTAGCTTTTGGGGAGTAACTCTGGGATTCGGTGCAGAGTATTTCTTCAGCGACCATTTCAGCCTGGGCGGTGAATATGGCATACGGCTGTTATTCAATAAGATAGAATATTCAGATGAGGATCACTCTTCCGATGGAGCAAATAGTAGTTATACCGAAAAATGGGAAGGTGAAACTTCTGCGAATCTCAAGATTTCCTACGCCGCAGTTACTCTTAATTATTACTTTTGATCTGGCAACCCATTAATGGGCATGATAAAAAATCCCTAATCCGATTACCCATCCAGAGCTCGCCAGCGGCGAGCGACGGATGGGATTTTTTCGTCTCATAACATGATAGCAGAGACGGCATTAACCCACACTGCATCCATTGGCGGGACAATCCAGGGAACCAAAGCCTTAAATTGTCATTGACAATGTTTATTGCATCTGAGTTATTCCCGTATCAGTCTCGATATGGCAGGTCTTAAAAAAGAGAAACGTCTTTGAGTTAATCTGGAGCAACAGTGAACATATTCAAATTCATTATCCCCATTTCCGCGCTCTGGCTGATTTCAGAGATTGCATTGGCCATTGCAAAGCGAGGCCATGCAGACGATACAGCTGCATTAGATAAGCACTCTTTAAGAATCCTTTGGGTGACCATCATCATATCGGTTTCAGTCGGCGTTACACTCGGGGTTAAAGGTGTAGGCTTAATGCACCTCGGCGGGTATTGGGTCGTTCTGCTTGGGCTTCTATTGATTGTGGCAGGTCTGGCTATCAGATGGGTTGCCATTCTAACCCTCGGGAAATTTTTCACGGTGGATATTAATGTCGCCAATGACCACCGGATCATAGATCAGGGCATTTACAAATATGTTCGGCACCCGGCGTACTCCGGAAGTCTCTTTTCATTTCTTGGGCTGGGGCTTTCATTTTCAAATTGGCTGAGCGTGCTTATCATAATCATTCCAATAACGGCGGCATTCATATATCGAATCAGTCTTGAGGAGAAAGCGCTGAAGCAGGCCCTTGGCGACGAATATATCAATTACGCAAAAGCAACCAAACGTTTGATACCGGGAATCTATTAGCGGGCGGCGGATGGAATTCATTTACCTCATAACCTGCTACCGGCGACGGCATTAACCCATCATGCATCTATTTTGCGGGACAATCAAGGGAACCAAATTCTGGAATAATTGTTGTATTATATGTTGACAATTATATTTATGACGATATATTAAGTAACATGTATTTTGATCTCCTTTATTAA
>JAGVEJ010000119.1 GCA_020058225.1 Candidatus Zixiibacteriota bacterium
AAAACCCTACAAATGCGCCGTCAGGAATCCCTTCCTGACGGAATTCCGTAGGGAGAGACTCCCTACGGCGCAGGGCTTGAGACTTTTTCAACACTCCCATAGGGACTGTTGAACCCCCCCCATTAATGGGAAAATGCATATTCTTAAGCACCAAGACCCGGAAAGTGTCATGCTGGACTCGATCCAGCATCCAGAAATCAGCCGCATAAGTGCAAGACAGTAGCCGCTTTCTGGATCCCGTGTCAAAGCACGGGATGACAGGTCGGGGTACGGCGCTTACCTTGAATGAGCACAATTGCCGTAACATACACTTTTTCAACAGTTAGTAACAGGCCTTGTCCTTTTATTTCCCATCTATCCTTCTGCTAACAGCTCAAGTCTTCTCATGCTGGAGGTTTAAAATCTTTCGCACATTGAGAAGAAGCTTTTCCTCATCAATCGGTTTATCCACATAACCGTTTGGCGGGGGATAGGAACCGTCATATATCAATTTGCGCAATTCAGGTTGACCCGTAATGATAAACACCGGTATATCCTTCAGGAATTTGTCATTTTTCATTTCCTCATAAACCTCAACTCCGGTTTTTCCGGGCATGGATAAATCAAGAGTCATCATACTTGGCTTTTCCTTACGTAATATGCTCAAAGCTTCATCGCCGTTTGAGGCCCTTAATATTTCTGCACCATGATCTCCAAGCACTGCCGAAATGAATGCCACCATATCCGGTTCATCATCAGTGACAAGAATCCGGAACCCGGATAGGAATGAATCGGCGGCATAAGCGGGCATGACCGGAATAGCCTTTCTTTCCATAACCAATGCATTAGCCACCAGCTCGCCTACCAGAGCCACTTTCATATCCAACTTGTAATGCCGGATCAAGTCCATGAGAGCATCGACACAATTATGGCAGGCCGTAGCGACAATTTTGGCGCCGGTTGCTTTCAGCTGATCGGCCTTGACTTTAGCCACCTCAAGGCGACGCTTTGAAAACTCCGACATTGACATCGCCCCTCCGCCCCCGGAACAGCACCAATTATCGGCGCGATTGGGATACATCTCACGGAAATCCATTATGCTTTGTCGAAGAAGAAATCTTGGCTCTTCAGTTATCCCGCCGCTTCGGGCAAGGTTGCATGGATCATGATAGGTTACCGGTTCGGTATTTTTGGTTTTATCCAGTTTAATACGCCCGCTTTTAACATAATCCACCATGATTTCAAGAAAATTATAAATTGGCTGTTCAAGTATTATGCCGGACCAGTTCGGTGATTCCCATTTGGTGGCGCGGTAACCATGCCCGCACTCAGAGCAAACCAGAGATTTCCCTTTAAGACGCTGCACATTTTCAAAAACCAATTTTCCCATATGTCCGCCAAGCGCATTATCGCCGGAAAACAAACCGAAATTAGTATTATCCCATCCTTTCGAGGGCAATGTCCAGCTTTCACCGGCGGCATGGAATATTTTGCCGGCGGCAAGAAGACTCATGGGAGCATATTTGATTTCGCGGGGATTGATGGCATATACCATGTTGCAATTTTCAACATCGAGTGGCAATGATGCCGATGGGTCATCGAGTTCGGTCTTTAATTCGTCATTTAACCACTCAATTGTTTCGAGATAATCTTCATCTGAGACGCCCATCTGATTGCCGATTGTCCACTGGTCGCGGCTGACATCCTTGACTCCCTGAGGCGCCAAGTCCAATTCAGTCAATACGCCGCGCATCGTCCGCATTATCAATGCCTTATCAACTCCCATTGGGCAATTAAATGTGCAACGCCGACACATGGTGCAACTGCCAAAGACGACATCGACCAATTCTTTCAAATCATCTTCGGTCTTAATATCTCTTGCGCCGACCCATGACGGAATGATTTTTCCGGTCCAGTCAAAATGCTTCTTATATATTTTTCTTACTTTATCAGCCTTATATGCCGGAGCCATTTTGGGATCTTTGGTTGCCTCATAATAATGGCAGGTTTCGGTGCACATCCCGCAATGGACACATACTCCGAATGATAATACCGCCTGACGATTCATCCTTTTCTTGAATAACGCCAGCGCCTTTTCAATTTTATCAGATTTTATTGGTTCTTGTGACATTACATAGCCTCAATTATTTATTTTCAAAAAGATGTATATTCATGAGCCGGTTTTTTTGGGGTAAACTCCCCGATGTCCTAACGTTTTGCCCAAGTAGTAGCGCGAAAATGGCCAGAGAAGATAATGCGATATCTTACTGAATGGCACATATATTAAGAAGAAAGCTGTTAGGGCAAAGAAGGCTACGAGCATCCAATAGTTTTTATTCGGTATGGCAAAAAAGGCTGAGAGAAGCCAGACATTTAATAAGATTATCGAGAAATAATCGTCGCGTGAACTGATAATTCTCATCACCTGTGATGAGATGCGCCTGATAAGCCGTATCATGCCGACCAAAAAGGCCGCCGCTATAATAGTCTGAAAAATGGCCAAAATCATTCCATTTTCCATCACCTGCGGCCAATAGGGAATTATGAGTGATGCCGTAATCGCCGCCGCCACGCCTAAGTGGAAAATTACGAATTCCAGATATTTATGAAATTTCTTTGAACTGCTTTCCATCGACCAAGGCATGGCAATGGTCATGAAAGAATACCCGATCCCGACGCTCTCGTTACCTTTGGCTGGAGTCTTTTCGATTATTGGTTTGAATTTCAGAAGCCAGATAACTTTTAAAATATAAACTATCCCCATTATACTCAAAGCAATTATCTGAATTTCATCTTCAAGAAACTTCAAAAAATCATCCATCCCTGTAACCTTTCTATATGCTGTTATTAATCTTTTTCATTTTGGATCAACAAATGCCCCTGCATCCAGCCAGCAGATCAGATAAGTCCGATGCCCCAAAAGAATCCTCAATCTGCGCAAAAATTTTCTTATCGCATTCTTTGGAAAGTTCCGTCCGTTTGCCTGATACAATTATTCTTATGTAGGGAATGCGCGGGTCGGTGGTCAGATTTCTTACCAACTGATCGCATTGGAAATTGCTTCCGGCACAATCTACCACAACAAAATCGGGCCGAAAAGCCTCCACCACCATAGCACACTGATATTCGGAATCAGCAAACGACAAATTATAGCTGACTGATTTCGAATCCTTCTCAAGCCTTGACTTTAAATCAAGATTGCCGGTCAATATTAAAACATTTGGGCGCTGGCCGTTGACTATTCGATAATATTCGCATTCAGTACATGTCCCTTTGCAGTAAAGACCGTTATATCCGGCATCCGAAGGCAATTCTCGCATTTCGTAGCATCGCAAGGCGCGGGAACGATAGGCAATACAGGTCAGGCAACCATCCTTAACCTCACCCTGTGTGGAATTATACTCCCAGCAAAATTGAAAAGGATGCGACCTTGGCGTCTGGGCTTGCTGAAATTCCCCTGATTCCAGATATGTCAAAATTGCCGACCGGCTGATTCGGTAGTGTCCGCCGGCGGTTCTATTGGCCGAAATTCTTCCTGATTTTACCCACTTTAGGACAGTATCAGGCGTCACCGAACATAATTGTGCGGCCTGCCCTGTAGAGATATGCTCACTTTTAATTGCCACTTTGCGATCCCAAATATTATTGAATTTATGGGTTTTATTTATTCTATGGAATAATATATCGGCAAACTCTATGATGTCAAGCAGATATTTTTATGATTTTGAGTGAAATCTATGGCTTCTTTATCAAAATCGCGGTAACCATGGCCACCGTAAATGTAGGTGAGCCTGCAAAATAGAAGATAAATGCGACACCAAATCTTAAAGCCAAAAGACTGACTATCAATCCGGCAATAACTTCATTACCAGATTAGGTAAGATAAATCCCTAAAAAAATCGCTTAGAAATGCGCTGGCAGGAACCCTTGAGTCTGTCTCAAAAGCCATGTTATAGTTGTGCCGGTTCTTGCGACCCCAATTTATTGGGGGCGTGTGAACCGGCGCATTTGTTAAGACGCAACAGGTTGCAGGCGTCGGGTCACAATTTTCGATTCGCATTGGCGAATCGAAAATCAAGACCTGACCCAACTTTTTTGGCTTTTGAGACAGACTCACCCTTTCCTGTCAGAATTCAAAATTAGATTACCGCAATGGCCTCGATTTCAACTTTGGCATCTCTTGGCAGTCGACCAACTTGTACTGTGGCACGGGCCGGCATTTCTGAGATAAAATATTTTGCATAAACTTCATTGACCGCCGCAAAGTCATTCATGTCAATTAGAAAAATTGTGGTTTTGACCACATTTTTCATATCGGCTCCGGTGGCATTCAAGACGGCGCGGAGATTTTTTAGCACCTGTTCGGCCTGTTCGGCGGCAGTTTGCCCAACAATTTGGCCTGTCTGTGGGTCAAGCGGAATTTGCCCCGAACAAAACACCATAGCTTGACAGCGGACTTCAACCGCCTGCGAATATGGGCCTACCGCGGCCGGCGCATTATTAGTTTGAATGATAGTCTTCATATTGAGCTCCTTATTTTTTATCCGGATTGAAATTTCTACCTATAATACTATTAAAATTGGGGAAAATTGTCAAATTTCTGCCAATGTTTTTTTACTATGCATATAGATTCGTGTATTAAAGAAATTATCTCCCAAAGCCGATTATTTAACCGTATGAGTAATGATTTCTTACTTCAGGATTTTCAACAGGGTGAACAAAAAGAACAGGTTAGACGCCCGGCGGTTAGGCGTCGCTCCAAGAAACCTGTTTGGCGGGAATATGCCGAAGTAATTCTAATCTCACTTGCGGCCGCCCTTCTTCTGAGATTGCTTGTTGTTTCCGCATACCGGGTCGATTCTGCTTCAATGGAAGATTCACTTCTTGAAGGTGATTATATTTTTGTCAATAAGCTGGCTTATAGCTTTGGCAATCCTCAAACTGGCGATGTGGCGATTTTCAAATCCCCGCTGAATCCTACCAAAGATTATATTAAACGGATTATGGCCCTTCCCGGCCAAACCGTGGAAGTTGTCGATAAAATCGTCTATGTCGATAATCAGATGGCCATGATTATTCCCAATACCAAAAATACCGATCCCAAAATATTACCGATGCAATTATCATTGAGGGATAATTTTGGCCCGATTCAGGTGCCATCCGATGAATACTTTGTCCTCGGCGATAATCGAGACAACAGCCAGGATAGCCGCTTTTGGGGGTTCCTACCCCAGGAAAATATAAAGGGGAAAGCGCTTTTTATTTATTGGTCATGGGTTCCTGATCCAAAATCGCCCGAATGGAAATTTCCCTATGTTATTTCCAGTATCGAAATGTTATATTATTTTATGACTAATTTCCCGTCGCATACACGCTGGGAGCGGCTCTTCACGGCGCTCTAAAATGCCGATTTCCCTTTATATTCATTATCCTTTCTGTACTCATTTATGCCATTATTGCGATTTCTATAAGATTCATCGCTCCGATGATGTCGAAGTGGCATACTTTCAGACTCTTGAAATCGAGCTCAAATTAGCATGGGAATCTCTAAATCCAGACCAACGGAATCTTGATACGATTTATATCGGCGGAGGAACGCCATCACTTATTGAACCAAAACATCTTGACCGATTGCTTGAGAATATTAGAAAGTTGTTCACATTAGTAGATAATCCGGAGTTTTCTCTGGAAATAAATCCGGAATCGGCTACAAGTGATAAGCTCCTTTTTCTAAAAACTCTTGGCGTTAATAGGCCGGTTTTTGGTATCCAGAGTTTCAATCACAGATCGCTTAAAATATTAAATAGAACTCATAATATCGATGATTCATTTAGGGCTGTCTATTTGGCGCGTGCCATTGGATTCGAGAATTTCGGCATTGATATGATATTTGGCCTGCCGCGGCAATCGGCTAAAACCCTTTCAGACGATTTGATACAATTAATAGAATTTGAGCCGCCCCATATATCGTATTATCAATTAACAGTGGAGAAAAATACTCCGCTGGCTATCAAGGTGAATGATGGGAAAATCAAACTCCCCGATCCTGACCTAACCGGCGCCATGTATCGTGGTATAAATGCCGAGTTAAGCAGGCAGAGGTATATTCGGTATGAAATTTCCTCCTTTGCCCGCCCGGGATTTGAATGCCGTCATAATATGCGGTATTGGGAAGAAGGCGATTTTTTGGGACTTGGTCCGTCGGCGCACAGTTTCATCAATAATCAGCGATTCGCCAATACTTCGGACCTATCTGCCTATATCGATAAATTATCTCATGGCGAGCGCCCCTTGATTTATGATTATGGTCAAGAAAATTCCCGCATTCATGAAGCCATTATGCTGGGTCTCCGCACTTCCCGCGGCATCGGTCGGCAAAATTTCAAAGACCGCTTTGGTATGACAGTGGAACAGGCCATTGATAATAAAACCCTGCAGATTTTCATAGAATCCGGCTTTGTTGACCCGGCTGGAGATAGGCTTAGACTTACCGATTCAGCTTTCCCTTTGGCCGATGAAATCATCCGCCGGCTGGTGAAATAACCCCACACTATTCTGCTATCAAGTTTTCCCGTCCAATTAGTATTTGTCTTTTTCATAAAAAAAGGAATATATTCGATTCAAATAGACTCAGGAGGAGTAATGCCTGCCAGAAAATATAAACAATTGAACGCCAAAGACCTTGTTTCCGAATTTGATTTTGGCAAACTTAAAATCAAATCATCCGATGATATCAAACCATGCAAATCAATTATCGGCCAGGAAAGAGCCATTAAATCAATTAAACTTGGACTCAAAATCCCCGGTCGTGGCTATAATATATTTGTCACCGGCCTGACCGGTACCGGTCGATCAACCACCATAAAGCATCTTCTTGAAGAGCTCGGTTCTCGTGAAATCCGGCTGAATGATATCTGCTATGTGAATAATTTCAAGAATCCGGATAATCCGGTTGCTCTTATATTCAAGTCTGGAGAGGGGGGAGATTTTAAGCGCGATGTTGAGTATATGATTTCCACCTTGCGCAGAGCTATCCCCAAAATATTCTTAAGTGAGGATTACAAAAATAAGCGAAACCGAGTTGCGTCGGATTTTTCCAGCCGGCAGAAACAAATTATCGACGAATTTGAAAAGAAAATGATCGATGGCGGTTTTGTTATGGTTCAGATGCAGGTCGGAATGGGTGTAAGGAATGAACTTCAGCCCTTGGTAGATAACGAACCGGTATCGGTGGAAAAACTGGAGCGGCTTGTAAAAGATGGTAAATTCTCACAGGAAAAGCTGGATGAAATTGAAAAGAAACTGGAACGACTAAAACGCGAGATGGGCACAGTGGAGTTGGAATCCAAAAAACTGGCTATGAAATTGGATTCCGCATTGGAGAAACTTGATTTTTCTATTCTATCGCCATTAATCACAGATAAAATCAATGTTTTGAAGAAAAAATATGCCGACCCAAAAGTGAAGACATATCTTGATTCGGCTCTTGAGGCTCTGCTTGATGATCTTGATCGTTTCCGCGAGGCGAGCCCGCGCCGCGGCGAGGAAGAAGCCCCGCCCTTCCGGAAAAAAGAACCGTTTGAGGAGTTTGCGGTAAACCTCATTCTGGATAATAGCGCCGATGGTCAGTCGCCGATCGTTATTGAAAATTCGCCCTCCTATAGAAATCTTTTCGGTACCACCGAGCGGGTTGTTGACCGATATGGGTACTGGCGGACAGATTTTTCCAGAATAAAAGGCGGCTCAATATTGCAGGCCTCGGGCGGATTCTTGGTTCTCAATGCCCTTGATTTGTTTATCGAACCGGGTGTATGGATTCCCTTAAAAAGAATGCTGATGAGCGGACAACTCGAAATTGCCGGTTATGATCCCTTCTACATGATGGCCGGTTCAGGGTTAAAACCGGAACCGATTCCCATAGACTTAAAAGTGGTATTAATTGGAGAGAGACGTATCTACGATTCCCTGTTGGCTTATGAAGAAGATTTTAAGAAAATATTTAAAATCAAAGCGGAATTTGATCATGAGATGAAACTGGATAAGAATTCACTTTGCGCTTATGTGTCATTTGTTAGAAAGGTCACGGAGGCCGAAAAACTCCCACCATTCAATCTTGATGGACTCAAAGAAGTCACCGCTTATGGAAGCCGCTTGGCCGGTAGAAGAGATAGACTTACCACTCGATTCACCAATATTGCCGATATTATTCGCGAGGCGAGCGTTGTAGCAGGCGAGAAAAAACATAAGATGGTCACCGGTGATGATGTTCGAAATGCCATTAAGAATCATATCGGGCGTGTAAATCTGATGGAGGATAAGATTCAGGAATTATATGAGCAGAATCTTTATCTAATTGATGTCAAAGGCAAAGCAGTCGGCCAGATAAATGGACTTTCGGTTTATGACACCGGCGAATATAGTTTTGGGAGACCGACCCGTATTACCGTGCGAGTTTCTGTCGGGCGCGCCGGAGTAATAAATATCGAGCGCGATGCCGAACTCTCCGGCCCGATTCATAATAAAGGGGTGCTGGTTTTGTCCGGCTATTTGCGTGGAAAATTTGCTCGCAATAAGCCGCTGGTTATGTCGGCATCAATTTGCTTTGAGCAGTCTTATTCCGGGGTCGATGGCGATTCGGCGTCATCAACCGAGATTTATGCCATTATTTCAGCGTTGTCGGGCGTTCCGATAAACCAGGGGATAGCAGTCACCGGTTCGGTAAATCAGTATGGTGAAATCCAGCCAATTGGCGGAGTTAATCAAAAAATTGAAGGATTTTATGAAGTTTGTAAGGCCAAAGGAATAACTGGTAAGCAGGGAGTAATTATCCCGATACAGAATGTTCCTGAGCTTCAATTAAAGCCGGAAGTAGTTTCTGCCGTATCAAGACGGAAATTCCATATTTACCCTATCAGAACCATTGATGAAGGCATCGAGATTTTGACCGGCAAATCTGCCGGAAAGGAATTATCCAAAGGCGGATTCACTCCCAAATCAATATTTGATATGGTGGATAAGGCGCTTGACAAAATGGCCCAGCAGTACAAAGCGGCGACAGACGGGGAGAACAATCAAGAAGGGAAGAAAAAGAAAAAGTAGGCCGAGATTACGATTCCGATTCTGAAAACGGCCAAACCATTAAGGAAATAAATTGCACGATTCCCTGCGCTGTCAGGAACCCTTTCCTGACAGCCTTGTAGGTCGAAACCCCTGTGGTTTCGACAAGAATTATGGTGAATAATAATAGTAGCCAACAATAGATTAATGGAATATTATGAACACTCTATATTTTGGAGATAATCTGGAAATCATGCGCAAGTACATTGCGGATGAATCTATTGACTTAATTTATCTCGATCCGCCCTTTAATTCTCAGCGGGCGTATAATGTATTTTTTCCGGAAAAATCCGGAAATGCGTCGGCCGCTCAGATACAAGCCTTTGAAGACTCATGGACATGGACTCCGGAAGCGGAGAAGAGTCTTGACGAAATTATGACTGGCAGGCAGGCGCCCGGAGATTTAAAAGTGGTAATGCAAGCCTTCGCCGCATTTCTTGGAAAATCAGACTTAATGGCCTATTTAACGATGATGGCCGTACGATTGGTGGAAATGCATCGAATACTTAAGAAAACCGGCTCGATATATTTGCATTGCGATCCTACCGCCAGCCATTATTTAAAAATATTAATGGACCAGATATTTAGCCCCAAAAATATAATAAATGAAATTATTTGGCAGAGGACTAATACCAAATCCCTGCAATCCAGACGCTTTCCCAATTGCCATGATATAATACTCGCGTATTCAAAATCGGATAAAGCAAAATTCAAAAAGACATATCAGGAATATACTCAGGAATACCTGTCCGATTTTTATAGGTTTGTCGAAGATAAAACAGAAAGGCGATATAGGCTTTCAGATGTCACGAATCCAAATAAAGACCGTCCAAATTTAACATATGAATGGAAAGGCGTAAAGCGAGTTTGGCGGTGGACGCGGGACAAAATGGAAGCTATGGATAAGACCGGAAGACTGGTTTATTCGAAATCTGGCATTCCTCAATACAAAAGATATCTTGACGAAATGCCTGGTGTTCCGATAACCGACACTTGGATTGATATTCCACCTATTGGGGCGCATGCCAAAGAGACTCTCGGCTATCCCACCCAAAAACCGATTGCTCTTTTGGAGCGCATCATTAATGCCTCTTCAGATGAGGGCGATATTGTCTTGGATCCCTTCTGCGGTTGCGGGACAGCGGTTGCAGCCGCCGAAAAACTGGGAAGAAATTGGATTGGAATTGATGTCACCTTCCTCGCGATATCTTTAATAAAGAAACGAATCAAAGAGCATTTCCCCGACGTGAAATATGAAGTTGTCGGCGAACCCAAATCCGCCTCCGACGCCGAAGCTTTATTTATCGATTCGCCTTTCAAATTTGAAAGTTGGGCCGTCACAATGCTTGGCGGCCAGCCATACAAAAGCTCCGGTGGCGGCGATACCGGTATTGATGGACGACTGTACTTCCAGGACTATGAAAAGGAATATCATCATATTATAATTGAAGTAAAAGGCGGAGCTTATCATCCCAAAGATATACGATCGCTCAAATCTGTTATGGATCGAGAAAAATCCCCCATGGGCGTTCTTCTGGCCCTTAAGTCCTCTACGAAAGGGATGCTTGCCGAAGCCGCCGGTTATGGGACATGGAAAATGCCGGGAAGCAAACGCGCCTTTCCCATTCTACAGATTAAAACAATTCAAGAAATATTCGATGGCAAAGGGCCGATTCTTCCCGATACGAGCGGTACGCTTAAGAAGGCGGAGCGAAAAATCAGAGATAGCGAAAAACCCTATAAGCTATTATAAAATAGAATTGTAGGTCGCCCCCTGCTGTTTCGACAAATTTATGATATATCCTGCGCTGTCAGGAATCCTTTCCTGACAGCTATGCGTCATTAAAAATTCGAAAGGATATGCCATGCACCCTATCATAAATAAACTCCAAACCGAAATTGAAAAATATGACATCCCGGCCAATCGCTTGAATTATCAGCGCTTTTTCAAAGAAAAGATTGAAGACCCTTATGGTCTCAAGACCTCTATTCTGCGCTTGATTTCCAGTCGATTATTCAAAGATATCAAGGCTTTGCCAAAGGACGAAATCCTGAAAATCTGCAATGAATTATTGACGCTTAATAAGAAATATTTCCGATTTTTTGCCTTTGAGTGGGCGCTTAAGGTAAGCGATAAATATGAGGTTGCGGATTTTAAATGTTTCGAAAAATGGCTAAACGAGCATGTGAACAGCTGGGCTTCTTGCGATAGCCTTTCCTGCGGGGCGTTGGGAGTTCTGCTGGATAAATTCCCAACCCTTTTTCAAAAAACAAAAAAATGGGCGAAATCGAAAAATCGTTGGCTTCGTCGTGCCTCAGCCGTCAGCCTTATAATTTCCCTTAGGAACAAACATGCCCTTGATCACGCCTTCGAAATCGCCAATATCCTCCTAATCGACTCGGACGACATGGTTCAAAAAGGGTATGGTTGGATGCTTAAAGAAGCGGGGGATAATTATCGCGATGAAGTTTTTGATTATGTAATGAAACATAAAACCAAGATGCCGCGCACTGCTCTCCGGTACGCCATCGAGAAATTCCCTCCAGCCATGCGCAAAAAAGCAATGGCATGAAAAAGGCCATCTCGTATTGTTGACCATCGTCCGGCACGCCGGGGACTGTTGAAAAAGTGTATGTAATAGCAAAGGGCATCGTTTATGTTCATCGTAGCTCCCCGACCTGTCATCCCGTGCTTTGACACGGGAACCAGAAAGCAGTAGCTGACTTGTCCATCTTCGCCGGATTCGGCATTGACGAACACTTATGTAACTACTTTCTGGATGCTGAAACGAGTCAGCATGACGCTTTCTGGGTCTTGGTGCTTAAAAATATGCTAACAGGGTTTTTTATACACTCCCGCCGCAGGGGCGGCATAGCATGCACCCATAATATTAGATGGCACACGCCGTGTGCTCCCCACCGTCAGGATATTATTCCATTCCAATATGCACGGGACGAAATTCATATCCTGACCTACTATTCGATAATTCCCATCACGGGCAAATTGGCGCCGGACCCGATTTATACAGATAATTTATCAAATACGTTATATCCTGAATATTCAACCCACCACTGCCATTGGCATCACCCGCATCCGGTGGTATAGGCGCCGGCCCGGCTTTGTAGAGGTGAGTAATCAGATATGTAACATCTTGAATGTTAACTATGCCATTCCCATTGGCATCGCCGCAAATATATGCCGGCTTAATTCTGAAACTGAATAATTTCTCGCCGTAACTCCCCGCTACATCCGCCGCTTTGGCTGTGAATGTAATTATCCCGGAATCAATAGGCGTGCCGGAGAGCAATCCGGTTGATGACAAAGTCAATCCCGTGCCGCTCAAATTGTTGTTTTTGTCAGTCCATGTTGCCGTTCCCGTGCCTCCCGTTGAGGCCAACTGCTGGGAAAAAGAGCTATCTTCTCTACCGGAAGGAAGTGAATCGGTCGCAATCTGTATGGCCGGATTTATGGTGAAGCTAAACTCCTTTTCATCGCTGTCACCGACGAAATCAGCAATATAGGCCGTGAATGAAATAACCCCTGATGATGTCGGCGTTCCCGAAAGTATTCCGGCTGAAGACAAAGTTAATCCTGTTCCTGAAAGATTGCTGAATTTATCCGACCATGTTCCGGGAGCGGTGCCACCGGTTGACTGAAGAGTAAAAGTATATGGTCTATTGATTGTCCAATCAGAAACATCATCTGTAATAATACTGATATTCGGGTTTATGGCAAAAGTATATAACTGCTCATCGCTAGAGCCTACCGAATCGATGACCAACGCCGTAAATGATATTGCTCCAGTGGTTGATGGCACACCCGCCAAAAGACCCGACGATGAAATCGTCAATCCGGTTCCGGCAAGATTGCTATTTTTATCCGACCATGTCAATGGACCCACACCGCCCACAACTTCGAGTTGCGAGGAGTAGGCAACCCCGATTGTCCAATCAGGAACATCATTAGTTGTGATAGATGGTACATTGGTATTGCACTCATACGATGTAACAGAAACATCATCAATTGCCGCTTCGACTACCGAGCCATCGCCCAAATCCGAGGCCTCAAAGCGAAGCTTCATTTGGCTTGACGGCGTAATTAGGCTCGAAACCCAGAACGAGTATTCATACCAACCGCCTGAAGCCTGATTGGTTGGGCCGACTTTTTCCACCAAGGTCCACGATGAACCATTATTGTTTGATATGAGGACTTTAAATGTATCAGTATTTGGCGCGGCCCCAAAATCATTGGAATACCACCGGGCATAATGTATTTGGGCATCGTTTCCGGAGAGATCAAATGCCGGCGAAGTCAAAGTAGTAGTTCCACCATCCACATCAGAGTCTCCGGATGCATTACCCGTGAGATAGCATTGGCCGGAACCGTCGAAATCGGTCGGCGGGTCGCCGCGCAAGCCGCCGCCGGCCGGTGTTCCGCGTTGCCACTGACCTGCGGTAGCAGTGCTCGACACTGTCCACCCCTTATTGGTTTGAAAATCATCCTCAAAAATAACCGTAATTTCAGTCGCCACCAAAGCTGAATAAGCATTAGAAGTATCTGCCGGATCAAAAAACATGGTACTTGAAGCCTCGCGGGCGCCGACATAATATTTCAATTCATCATTGCATCCGACCGCCGGCAAAGTGGCATCATAATTATTGGGCGATGTCTGTGTCATAAATACATCTGTGTATGCCGCACCATTGATGGAATAGTACAATCTACCGCTTCCCTGAACCGGTGTTCCTCCCAAAAATCCGCTCACTACCACCTGAAATGTGGTCGTCTGATCGGGAGTTACCACCGATGGCTTCCCGTTGGGATAGCTGAACGTAAGCGATGGGGCCGGAGTGGAAACGCCAACTGCGTTCCACGCCAATGCCGCCTGAGTAGCCCATGCTCCGCTCGGATCCAAGTCATTTGCCGCCGAAATTGTCCCCAAGGCGGCATTATAATAATCAGTTGACGAGGTCCAGTAGTTTACGTTGGCATAGCAGGCAATCTGGATGGCATTAGCCACGCCAATTCCGGTGACCGTTATATCATGGTGAGTCCCACCATCTGAAAGCAGGTAAAACCATTTATTGCCGACCCCGCTATTGGTATGGACGCCGCAGTAGTCGTTTAAATATGAGGGTGTGCAATTGACCACATCAACCCAATAGGGGTCTGATGTCCCATAGTAATCAGGATCGCCATAAGCATGAGGATTGGACATTGAACGAAATGGCGTGCCCGTTGTTCTGCCGTTTTCACCCATAAACCAGTCCGGAACATCCATTGAATCATGCGCAAACTCAAAGGCGGCGCCTATCATATCCGAAAATGATTCGTTAAGAGCGCCCGGTTCTTTCTGATATACCAGATTGGAATTATATTCGGTTACGGCATGGCCCCATTCGTGCGCAATAACATCCGGACATCCCGCCAGCGAACGCCATCCCGTTGAATAACTCCATACCACAATGCGGCTTCCATCCCAATAAGCATTGTTATCGCCTTCGGCGCTGTAGTTGACTACGGTCAACATACTTGCGCCGGCGTCATTGTAGCTGTTTTGATTGAAATCTTTGAGCAACCAGTCATACATCAAGGCGGTATATATATGGCCGCTGACAGCCGGCGACTGAGAGGCATCATACCAGTAATTATCGGCATCAGAAGCCACCGTGCCGGGCAGTGAAGCGCTCGCAATGTTGGTCTGAAGATAACTTGTAGAAGGCATCTCACCATCATGGCCATGAGGGTTGTTAATTAGCCTTCTGGTATAATCAACCATGATATAACTGGAGCCGTTATTGTGAGTATCAAGATGATAGACCGTATCACCCATCACACCGATTCCGGTTCCAATATCATTGGCGTTATAAATTCGATTCGCCTTATATATTATTTCTCCGGTTTTTGCATCAATGAAATATTCCCATCGTCCCATGGGCGA
>JAGVEJ010000233.1 GCA_020058225.1 Candidatus Zixiibacteriota bacterium
AAAAGTCTCAAGCCCTGCGCCGTAGGGAGTCTCTCCCTACGGAATTCCGTCAGGAAGGGATTCCTGACGGCGCATTTGTAGGGTTTTTCAACAAGCCCCTATACAGTGGGGCTGAGACGCAAAGGCGAATTCGATTGGTATGGTAAAATGAACAACCATTTTGAACAATACTTTCGCTCGGCGCCATGCTTCCTAACGGTGCAGGATAAGGATTTCCGTATTATTGATGCCAATGATTGGTTCAAGAAGGAATTCGGCGATTTTGAGGGACGACATTGCTATCAAGTATATAAGCATCGCCCGGATAAATGCGAGCAATGTCCGGTGGAGCGGACCTTCCGCGATGGACAGTCTCACAAGAGCGAAGAGTTAGTGCGAACCATAGGCGGTCGGGAAATATCGGTCATTGTCTATACAACGCCAATCACAAATGGTAATGGTGAAGTAACAGCCGTAATGGAGATGTCAACGGATATTACCGAAATTGATTCGCTTCGCCGCCAGTTAAGAGAGAGTCAACAAAGATACCTTCAGCTTTTTGAAGAAGTTCCCTGCTATATTTCCATTCAGGATAAAGAATTGAGGATTGTCGATGCCAATCGGCTTCACCGTGAAACTTTTGGCGAGGGGTATGGAGAAAAATGTTATAAAATATACAAACATCGTATAAAAGAATGTTTCCCTTGCACCGTAAGACAAACTTTCAAGGACGGTATAGCGCACATTCATGAGGAGGTTGTTACATCGCAAAAGGGTGAGCCGCTGAATGTGCTGGTCTGCACGGCTCCCATCGTTGATGCCAAAGGGGATATAAAATATGTCATAGAAATGAGCGCTAATATCACACAAATCCGCCTATTACAGGATAAACTTTCATCAATCGGCCTTCTTATCAGCTCCATTTCTCATGGCGTTCGCGGTTTGCTTAATGGTATTGATGGCGGGGCATATTTGCTTAACAGCGGCATGGAGCGAAATGACAATGCCCGTATTCGTCAGGGATGGGAGATGGCTCAGCGCAACATTGAGCAAATTAGACGAATGATGCTTGATATTTTGTATTATGCCAAATCGCGGCAACCGGTCTGGGAGAATATTTCGGGAAAAGAACTAATGGAGGATATTTCGAAAATAATCGCACCGAAGGCCGCCAAATTAAATATTGATTTAAGAGGGGAATTCCCGTCTGATGGGGTGCCAATGGTGGCTGATTATAAAGCTCTTCAAACCCTGCTAATAAATCTTATTGAAAATTCCATAGATGCCTGCCGGGTTGATAAAAAGAAGGACCATCATTTTATCAAATTATGTCTAAATCTAACGACTGATATGATCGAATTTGAAATCGAGGATAATGGTATAGGAATGGACCGTGAAACTCGCGAAAAGGCATTCACCCTCTTTTTCTCATCCAAAGGAACTGAAGGAACCGGATTGGGGCTGTTCATATCCCACAATATAGCCAAAGATCATGGGGGTAGTATCAGTGTTGAATCAGAAGAGGATAAAGGTACACGGTTTTTGGTAAGACTGCCGCGAAAAAATCCAATTATGCCTGAGGATTCGACTGAGCCACGGTCATCGTGATTATGGTATTTTAGATATTTCAGATAAGTTCTCTTTCTTTTTTATTGTTGTGGGCGGTCCCAGCACTATGTCGGGATTCTCATCTGCCCCTAAGCTATTGCGTAACACTGGCAGATGTGGATCCCGCAATACGGGATCATGCACGGACACGATATATTCGGCTTTTTCAACATTCCGCTAATGATGGTATTTTGCTATTCTAAATAAGTTTTCATTATTATTTGTTTACAGGTTTTCCAATTTTTTTCACAAATTGCTTGACAAATTAAGAAAAAGATGTTCTTTTGACGCCTTAATTTGTGATTATTATCACAAAGTGTGATTGGCAAGGATGAGGTAAAAGTCAAATGAATGAATATGCGGCAGTATTAATATTTCTTTTTGTCGGAATCGGAGTAGTCCTTTTTACGTTTTTCCTCGCCCGGCTGGTTAGACCTTCAAACCCATATAAAGCCAAAAATCAAAATTACGAATGCGCCGAACCCCCTATCGGAAGCGGCTGGATACAGTTTAATAACCGTTTTTATATCTTTGCGTTAATTTTTGTGGTGTTCGATGTCGAAGCGATTTTCTTATTCCCTTGGGCGGTGGCATTTGGACAACTGGGATTATATGCTCTGATTGAAATGATTATTTTCATAGTCATTCTTCTTTTTGGTCTATTTTACGCTTGGAAAAAGGGAGTATTAAAATGGGTTTGATCAAGAAAGTTCCAGTATATATAGAGAAATTTCCGGGCGGCGGTATTCTGACTACTTCGCTGGATTATGTTTTAAGCCAATCCCGGGCCAGTTCATTATGGTATTTGCTGTTTGGAACCGCTTGCTGTGCGATTGAATTAATGGCAACCGGCGCTTCAAGATACGACTTCGACAGGCTTGGCATGATTTTCCGCGCCTCTCCCCGTCAATCTGATTTAATTATTGCGGCCGGGACAATTACGAAAAAGATGTCTCCGCGATTAAGGTTATTGTATGACCAGATGTCTCAGCCACGATATGTAATTGCCATGGGCGGATGCACGGTCAAGGGTGGCCCATTTTATTATGATAGCTATTCAGTGGAAAAAGGAATTGACCATATAGTGCCGGTTGATGTTTATATCCCCGGCTGTCCCCCCCGACCGGAATCACTTCTTGAGGGTTGTTTGACTCTTCAGAAAAAAATTAAGAAAGAAAAAATCGCCGATTGGAGTTGATTTTTCAACATAGATGGACCACACTGAACTGACAAAATATATCTTGGAGAAGTTTCCGGGTAAAATAGAACTTCTTGATACCGGGAAAGCTGAGCCATTCTTCAAAATTTCGGCTGACTTCCTTCTCGATTTCTGCCGCTCAATTCATTCGGATGAAAAGCTTTTTATTGATTTTCTATGCAATATTGGCGCAGTTGATACGGGGAAGAAATTCGAAGTGGTTTATTCCGTGGCCTCGGTGAAAAACCATATCCGATTTGATTTCAAATTGGAGCAGGAATACGAAGGGGCAGAGATTGATTCGATTCAGGAAATTTGGGCCGGCGCTAATTGGCATGAACGGGAAGTTTGGGAACTCTATGGAATAAATATTCGAAATCATGGAAATCTGACAAGATTTTTATTGCCTGATGATTGGAATCAGGGATTCCCGATGCGCAAGAATTGGGACGCTCCCGATTTCGTGAGGATGCCCGAACAATGACCGCGTCAAAAGCCCTGCGCACTGAAGAATTTCTGGTCAATATGGGGCCTCATCATCCCTCAACGCATGGTGTCTGCCGCTTTTTATTGACCATGGATGGTGAAGTTGTTATCAAGGCGGTGCCATATATAGGATATCTTCATCGCGCTCTGGAAAAAATCTGCGAAAATAGGACTTATCCTCAGTGTCTGCCGGTTCTTGATCGCTTTGAATATTGTACTTCGATGTCTTGCGAATACGCTTTCTGCCTTGCGGTTGAAAAACTGGCGGGGATTCAGGCTCCGGAAAGAGCAGAATATTTGCGCATTATAATGGTTGAACTAAACCGCATTGCCAGTCATTTGATTTGGTTCGGAACAACGGCTCTTGATCTCGGCGCAATCACCCCTTTCCTGTATGGATTCCGTGAGCGCGAAGATATACTCGACCTTTTTGAAATGACCTGCGGGCAGAGATTGACATACAATTATATTAGAATTGGCGGCGTTTCGAGGGATATCCCGTCTCAATTTATCCCGAAGGCAAAAGAATTTATTGATAAATTCCCGAGCAAAATCGACGACTATGTAAAACTTTTGAATGAAAACCCAATTTGGGTTGTTCGTAATAGAAATGTCGGCATTCTGCCGCCGGAATTGGCCCTTTCCTATGGAGTTTCCGGACCGGTTTTAAGAGGCTCTGGAGTCAAATTTGATTTAAGAAAAGACGATCCCTATTCCATATATGATCGATTTGAATTTGATATTCCTACTGGAAAATACGGTGATTGCTATGATAGATATTTGGTCCGTATGGCCGAGATGCTTCAATCAACCCGCATTGTGAAGCAGGCATTGGAGCAGTTACCGGAAGGCGATATCAAGGCCAAAGTATCCCCTCAATTTAAGCCACCCAAAGGTGAAGTGTACAGCCGTATCGAAAATTCGCGTGGAGAGATGGGGATATATATTCAATCTCCCGGAGATTCGAAAAAGCCCCTCAGGGTTAAAATGCGCGGTGGGTCTTATAATCACCTTCAGGTGATGCCTGAAATAGTCAAGGGCGGCAAGATAGCTGATCTGGTGGCGGTTATGGCATCGATGGATATAATTATGCCGGAGGTGGATAGATAATGGAATTGGCAAATATTTTCAAATATCTCTATCAATCATTGGCCAATTCCGGACTCCCCCAAGTTTGGGTGGATATAATAGCTTTGGTTGCGGCTGGGCTCATTGTCTTTGGCGTCTTAGCGGTAATTGCACTGTTTTTGGTCTGGTGGGAAAGAAAAGTTTCGGCCCATATCCAGCAAAGATTTGGACCAATGCGAACCGGCTGGCATGGGGTATTGCAGACTATCGCCGATGCTATCAAGTTGATTCAGAAAGAAGATATTACTCCAACAAATGTTGATAGACCGGTCTTTTATTGGGCGCCAATAATTGCCTTTGTAGCGGCTTTTCTGGCTTATATTGCGATTCCGTTTGGAAAGGGACTAATCGTATCGGATCTGAATATCGGCATTTTATTCATAATCGCTATCACCACCTTCACAATCATATCGCTTCTTATGGCCGGATGGGGCTCAAATAACAAGTATGCCCTTTTGGGCGGAATGCGTTCGGCGGCACAAGTGGTTAGTTATGAAGTGCCGATGGTGGTTTCGATTCTTCCAATTATCTTATTTGCCGGAACGCTTTCTATGGTGGAAATTGTCGAGGCGCAGGCCAAAATTTATCAATGGTTTATTTTTAGGGTGCCATTTGGGCCAATAGCCTTCATTATATATATTATTGCGGGGACAGCCGAAACCAACAGAACTCCTTTTGATCTCCCTGAGGCTGAGCAGGAATTGGTGGCCGGATTCAATGTGGAATATTCCGGAATGAAATTTGCTATGTTCTTCCTGGCCGAATTTGTTAATATGTTTACGGTCTGCGCCATTGCGACGACATTATTTCTTGGGGGATGGCAGGGACCATTTCTACCGTCATGGGTCTGGTTTTTGGGTAAGACGCTGGTGCTTGTATTTCTATTGATGTGGTTCCGCTGGACCTATCCTCGCTTGCGGGTTGACCAATTGATGGAATTTTCATGGAAATTTTTGGTCCCATTATCGTTTGCAAATTTGATTATTGCCGGATTTATGAAACATTCAAAGTGGTTTAACTGGTGAAAAAGTTGATTAACGGCATAAAGAATCTGGTAATTGGGTTGCTTACGACCGGTAAACATCTCGGACGGCACGCTATTACAATCCAGTATCCTACTCAAAAATGGGAAATGCCGGAACGTTCACGCGGTATTGTAGTGCTATTATCCGATAAGGAAACCGGCGAATTAAATTGTACGACCTGCCTTCTTTGCGAAAAGGCCTGCCCAAGCTCAGCCATAAAAATTGTCTATGAAAAAGATGAAAAAGGGAAGCGTCATCTAAAAGACTTTATTGTTGATCATGGCCTTTGCTGTTTCTGCGGATTATGTGAAGAAGCCTGTAATTTCTCGGCTATAAAACTGGCTACCAAATACGAATTTTCGACATATACAAAAGATGATTTGCTCTGGCATACCAATAAATTGCAGGAAGTCGGCCGCGATGTGCCTTACGAAAAAGTGGAGCGCAAAAAGCCGGAAGCAAAGCCTGCCGCTCCCCAACCGACCACTGCCACTCCATCCAAGCCCATTGCTGAGAAGCAATCGGCTAAGACCGGCGAAGCTATTTCACCCGCGGAACCGGAGAAGAATCCCGAATTAGGGGAAGGCGCTAAACCACAAGAGGACAAATGATGGAAGTCGAAGTTTCACAATTGGTGTTCTATCTGCTTTCTTTTGTGATAATTATTTCCGCTATCTATGTGGTAACGCTCAGGAATATTTTCCATTCAGCGCTATTTCTCATATTGACCCTTTTTGCAGTGGCCGGAATTTATATAATGCTTAACGCCGAATTTTTGGCGGCGGTGCAGGTGCTTATATATGTCGGCGCCATCTCTATTTTGATAATTTTCGCCATAATGCTAACCTCTCAGCTGGCCAATAAACAAATAAGACAAAGCAATGAGCAGGTGATGATTGGCATTTTTATCTGCTCCGGATTTTTGCTTGCCAGCCTTGGTTCAATAGCTAATACGGTCTGGCGGATTGTCGAGAAGCCTCTTCCTGAGAATAACACTCTGACTATGGGCAAGCTCTTGATGAACGAATTTGTGCTCCCCTTTGAAATAGTATCCATTGTTCTGCTTGCCGCTCTTATTGGCGCCGTGGTTCTTGCCAGAAAGGAAGGGGCATAATGCTTCAATATCTGGCTCTGGCATCTATCTTATTCGCCATAGGAATTTTCGGCGTTCTCACCAGACGCAATACCATTGGAATTTTAATGTCGCTGGAATTGATGTTTAATGCGGTAAATATCAATCTGGTGACTTTTAATAAATATATCGGACCTGATAATTTGACCGGTCAAATATTTGCCACTTTTGTGATAGTTGTCGCGGCCGCCGAAGCCGTTGTTGGACTCGCCATTGTGCTTCTGCTCTATCGCAACTGGCGAGGCATTGAGGTTGATCGGATTAATCTAATGAAATGGTAATATGCTTGAGAATGCCTTTTTAATACCGTTTTACCCGTTACTCGCCTTTGTGACTATTATCTTTGTCACGAGATGGAACGAGAAGTTGTCGTCATATATCTCAATCGGTATGATTTTAACCGGTTTTGTGCATTCCATTTTTGTGATGGCGCAAATGTTGGCGCGTCATGGCGAACCGCTGGAGAGAATGTTTACATTCCTGTCGCTTCCATCGCTACATCTGGAATTGGGAATGTATGTTGACCCATTAACGGCAGTAATGTTGTTGGTAGTGACAATTGTCAGCAGTTGTGTTCAAATATACTCTCTTGGGTATATGCATGGCGACCCTCGTTTCAGTCGGTATTTTTCATATCTATCGCTGTTTACATTCTCAATGCTTGGCTTGATCATCGCCAACAATTTCTTCATGATATTTATCTTCTGGGAACTGGTCGGACTCACCAGCTATCTCTTAATCGGCTTCTGGTTTGAGAAAAAATCAGCCTCCGACGCCGGCAAGAAAGCGTTTATTACCACCCGAATCGGAGATCTTGGATTTATAGTCGGCATTCTGATTTTGGCCTTCTACGCCGGAACCCTGAATTACCGAGAGGTTTTTGAGAAAGTCGCCTCAGGCGCCCTCTCCCCCGCTCTATTGACCGCCGCGGGGATATTTATTTTTTGCGGAGCCGTGGGAAAATCGGCGCAATTCCCGCTTCATGTTTGGCTACCCGATGCTATGGAAGGCCCGACTCCGGTCTCAGCGCTGATTCACGCGGCGACTATGGTTGCCGCGGGGGTTTATCTGGTAGCGCGGGCAATGTCTCTTTTTGCGGCATCAGAGACGGCCTCAATGGTAGTCGCATCAATTGGATTGATTACTTCTCTATTGGCGGCCTCAATTGCCATTACCCAAAATGATATCAAACGGGTGCTGGCCTATTCCACGGTCAGCCAACTGGGATATATGATTATGGCGCTGGGACTATATGGCGCGGATACGGCTCAAGGGCATCATTCACCCGGTTTTGTCGCCGGAACATTTCATTTGATGACACATGCCTTCTTCAAGGCTCTTCTCTTTTTGGGAGCCGGCTCTGTAATACATGCTGTCCACACCAATGATATTCAAG
>JAGVEJ010000104.1 GCA_020058225.1 Candidatus Zixiibacteriota bacterium
ATCCGCTTTCCCGCACCGTCGGGAATTTCATCAATTAAGGCCATTGAAATCGTGATGATTTGCTCATCATTGGCGACAATGCTTCCTCCCAAAAATCCCCGAACCGTGTTAAAATCGGCAGCGGTAGTATCCCCGACTTTCAAATCCGGGGCGGTCGCCTTATCGTCATCCTTACTGCAATTTAGCAAAATGACGATTGCGAAGGCAAAAAGAGTAATAAAAAATGGAATCAGTAACTTTTTCATAAAACAGCTCCCTTAAGAATATTTTCTTAGTTTTATATAATAATTATCGGTTTTAGGCAACAAAAATATAATCCGTTTATTCAAAAATGACAATTTTTGCGCGGTGTAACTTCTTGAATAACAAATAATTCTTGACAAAAAGTCTATTTTTAATTATATATTTTATAAGTGCAGTGCGGCATCTCGAAACTCGATTTGCCACTTTTACATATATTAACGGTACCAGCCCATACTATGGAAAGGCAGTATTGGTTTTAATATATAATCCTCACAGATAAAATATATTTCGGTCAAGACTGAAGTATATGACAATTACTACATTACGTTTGGCATAGCGAGCATAGATGATATCAGGGTTAATAGTGTCTCCGTTAGACAGGGGCGATTATATGTTATTAACATTGAAAAATGGAGGGATATACCGAAAAGAACAGTATGTTTAATGATACGAAAATATCAAACACCAAATAATATTTTGAGAGAGGTCAGTAAATGGAAAGAATGAAAATGTTTGTGGGGTTGACCCTGTTGTGTCTTCTGCTGCTTATGATTCCGGCACAAGCAGAGCGTCAGACTGCCGCTGTGGCGGTCCCAAACAGGTTGACCGAAAAGGCGCAGAGCATTATTACAATGGGTGAGGAATTTGTAAACATGCCTGCGACTGAAACTCCAACGAGGGAAATAGGCAAACAGGGAGGCGAAGACATCAGTACTGCCGTGGTAATTAATTCTTTGCCATATTCGGCAACCGGCACCATTATCGGTTATCAGGATAATTACGATGTAATATGCGATAATTCATCTACCTCGCCGGATGTTGTTTATTCCTATACGCCTACCAAGAGCGAAAAAATCAATATTGAAACCTGCAACTCCAATTATATTACCAAGGTTTTTATTTATCGCAATGACACTTCCAATGTGGTGGTATGCAACCAATATTCAGATAGTTGTCTTCCGGCATTTCGCGCCGCCGTTCATGGTGTACAGTTCTACGTTGGCGACACATATTATATTGTGGTCGATGGTTATAACAGCCAGCAGGGGAATTATGATTTCCAAATGGAAGCCTGGCCCGATGCCGATACCCTGTCTCTTCATCCGGGATTGGGCGATAATGGCAAAGCTATGCTGGCTCTTGGATATGAATATGGGGAATATGATACTTTGGTTTACTGGCAAGGTTCCGGTGATTCCGGTAATACCTGGACTACGGCAAGCTTTTGGTCATTTTCAGGCGGTTCGGCCAGTTATCCCTCGGTCGATTATTGGGGTAAAGATACAACTTTCTGTGGAACTCTTGTTCCGCCATCAGTTTATTACAGCGGCGCTCCCAACTTTCTTGTTAGAATGTATAATGCCGTCAACCCTTCCGGTTACGCCGGCAATTACTGGAATTGGAGCAGTTACGGCTGGCATGACATGAAGATGGTTGATATTGCCTGTAGCCGTCAAACCGATGATTGGAAATGGGGATTTCAGTCTATGGTACATAGCACGACCTATACCACCCCAGCCATACTTGATGGTCCCTTTATATTCTACCCTACCTCATCTGCCGGACAGGCCGGCATAAGCTGGTATAATGGCCTTGACGGTTGCAATACAACCACATGCGATTTGGATAAGGCGACGCATAAATCGTACGCTGTGTATGACTGGTATAATTCCCCAGAGAGTTTCTGGCAGTTGTTTGTCCGTCAAGATAATGCCGCCAACTGGGATGATAATATATTCCCGGCCGGATATACATTTACGACCGCCGATTCCAGCAGTGTTCAATTTCCGGCGGTTGCATCGTATAACGGCAATGTCATAGTTGTGGCTGAAAATTATACTGATGCCGATACCGTTGATAAGGATATTATTTATTGGAATACTTACGATGGGAATGTGGCCAATTTCTTGAGCGGAGTGGTCACCGGCACGGCTAATGCCGAGAGATTTCCAAGAATCCAGCATGTTACCGGAATAACTTTCATAGTAACCTTTATTCAGGATGGCGCTTTATTTGCGACAGTGACGCAAGATGCCGGAAATACATGGGGAACGCCGGTTCAAGTCAGTCTTCCCGGAGATACTGTTATCAGCGAATATAGATCGGTTGATATTGGCGAATCGGATGGCTACTATGTCAAGATTATGTATGAATATCTTGAAACTGTCAAGAGCGCCAACAATATCCGTCTTCGCTTGATTAATCACAAAATCTATGATTATCCGGATACCGATGCTGATGGAATTGCCGATCCCTTTGATAATTGCCCAACTATTCCCAATCCCATGCAGGAAGACAATGATGGCGATGGTATTGGTAATGTCTGCGACAATTGCCCCAATACACCTAATTTGACCCAGGCCAATGGAGATGGAGATACTTATGGGGACGCTTGCGATAACTGCCCGACCGTAACCAACCAGACTCAGGCCAACGGCGATGGCGATACTTATGGCGATGCTTGCGATAACTGCCCGACCGTGACCAATGCTGACCAAGCCGATGGAGATTCCGACGGAAAAGGCAATGTATGCGACAATTGCCCGACAATTGCCAATCCCGACCAGGCTGACTTTGACAATGACCAACTCGGCGATGCCTGCGATCCCTTCTGCTGTGCGAAGGCTGGGGATGCCAATCACAATAATGTAGTCAATATTCAGGACATTACATTTTTGATTAACTATTTGTATAAGGGCGGCGCCATACCGTCATGTTTGCATGAGGGTGATGCCAACGGAAGCGGCATTATTAATATTCAGGATATCACTTACCTGATAAATTATTTGTATAAAGGCGGCTCTGCTCCTAATTGTCCATGATGAATTTGAACTATTAATTTAAGAAAAGGGTCGGTAAACCGACCCTTTTTTATTTTGGAAGTCCCGACATGATTTCCAGATGGTGATATTATGTCGGTTCTCAATGCCCGATTTTATTTTTCATGCTTTATTTGCCACAGACGCCAATAGGTATATACAACGGGGATTATTTCCAACGTAAGAAAGGTCGAGCTTATCAATCCCCCTACCATCGGGGCGGCGATTCGTTTCATAACATCGGCTCCGGCCCCCTGCGCCCAAAGAAGCGGGACAAGGCCGATCATAGTCGTACCGACAGTCATTAATTTGGGGCGAACGCGCATGACTGTCCCCTCCATGTGCGCCCAGACGATATCATTTAAATCGCGAATCTTACCGGCTTTCTTACGGCGTTCGTATGCATGATCAAGATATAATATCATAACAATACCGGTTTCGGTCGCTAAGCCAATCAATGCGATTATGCCAACCAAGGTAGCGGTGGAATAGTTATATCCGAGAAAATACATCAGCCAGATACTTCCCACCAGTGCAAACGGCACCGAGGCCAGCACTATTAACGTCTCAGTGATATTGCGAAAGTTGAAATAAAGAAGCAGTATCACCAGAATTAGGGTAATTGGAATGACTATTTTCATTCTCTTGGCCATCTGTTCGAGCAACTCATATTGGCCGGTCCATTTAAGATAATATCCTGTTGGGATATTAATCTCATCGGCAACAATTATTTTTGCAGTATCAACATATCCGCCGATATCCCGTTTGCTCTGGTCCATATCAACATAAACATACCCGACCAACATTCCGGCTTCATCTTTAATCATCGGCGGGCCGGTAACCACGCGAATATCGGCAATCTGCCCCAAGGGAATATTGGCGCCGCCTTCGGGCAGGCCAAATTTATTGACCGATCCGCCTGATGGCATGGATGATTGCGATGGCATGGCGCCGGATTCGGGCATGGAACTGGTCATGCTTTTTGGAAATGACCCCGATGCGCTTTGCGTTTGATTATTCATCTCATCCATCTGCGCCCAGAGATAATAAGCATCATCAGAGTTGGCGCTGGCCAGCATCGGTCTATCGTCGTAAGTGGGAACAACACTGCTCATTGACTGCATTGAGGCACCGCCTGCGCCGCCGCCGGAAGTACGAATTGGCACCAGTACCTGTTTTAATCTTTCAATATTTTGCCTTAAGTCGCGCGGATAGCGGACATTTATGGTAAAGCGATTTCGCCCCTCAATGGTAACCTCAATCGGCATGCCGCCGATGGCGGTTTCGATTACGTCTTGCACATCACCCATGGTCAGACCGTATCTGGCAATTGCAGAGCGATCAGGGATGATATCAATATAAAATCCGCCGGTATTTCTATCCGAATAGACGGACCTTGTCGCCGGAATTTTGGAGAGTGATTTTTCCAACTCAAGGCCGATTCGCTCAATTTCGCTCAAATCGTTGCCGAAAATTTTTACGCCTATCGGCGTCCGTATTCCGGTGGAAAGCATATCGATGCGGGTTTTGATAGGCATAGTCCAGGCGTTGGTCCAGCCGGGAAATTGCATTGCTTTATCAAATTCAGCAATCAATTCTTCCCATTTTATAGTACGTTCTTCGGGCCATAATGGTCGTAGAATCGGTTTAACAAAATTAGGCGCCCAACTTGAGTACCATCGTCTTTCCATAACTTTGCGCCATTCCTCACGTGGTTTCAGTTGTACCATTGTTTCAAGCATGCTCAGCGGCGCGGGGTCGGTAGCGGTTTCGGCTCTCCCCGCCTTGCCATAGACCGAGAGAACTTCAGGAAAGGAGCGAATCACCCTGTCCTGATATTGCATATACTGCTTGGCCTGCTCGATAGAGATATTCGGAAAAGTCGTCGGCATGTATAGAATATCTCCTTCATTCAATGGCGGCATAAATTCCGAGCCGATTTTGGGTATCATCGGGATGGTCGCAATTATGGCAACTAATCCGATTGCGATAGTTGTTTTGGGATTCCTCAGAGCAACAAAAACAAACGGTTTATATAGCGCAATCAGGAACTTAGAAACCGGATGTTTTGATTCGGGATGAATTTTCCCGCGAATAAATATGGTCATCAACGCCGGCGCCAATGTCACAGAAGCCATTGCCGCAAAAAACATGGCAAAGGTTTTTGTATATGCCAGGGGTTTGAATAATCTGCCGCCCTGACCGGTGAGCGCAAATATTGGCAAAAAGGCAATGGTGATTATTAAAAGCGAATAAAAGATGGATGGACCGACCTCTTTAGCGGCGGCGATAATAATTTCCTTTTTATCAACCCCTGCGCGTGCTTTTTCCAGTCGCTTATGAGCATTCTCAACCAACACAATACTGGCATCAACCATGGCGCCAATTGCTATAGCAATACCTCCAAGACTCATGATATTGGAATTTATGCCAAGCAGATGCATTGGTATAAAGGCCAAGGCAACCGCCACGGGTAGCACAATAATCGGAATCAGTGAACTTCCAAAGTGAAGCAGGAAGATGATAATGACAACCGCAACCACCACGCCTTCTTCGATTAGGCTGTTTTTCAAAGTATGCATGGCACGAGTAATCAAGTTACTTCGATCGTAGATTATTTTTAGTTCGACCCCATGGGGGAATGAGGATTTAATTTCTTCAATTTTATGCTTAACGCGGCTGATGACATCTAATGCATTCTCATTGTAACGCATTACCACAATTCCGCCGACTGTCTCGCCTATACCATCAAGCTCGCCGACGCCGCGGCGAATATCCGGGCCGAAACTGATATTGGCGACATTTTCGAGAAATATTGGAATGCCTCCGGTTCCCGCGCCAAGACCGATTTTGCGCAGGTCGGCAAGGTCTTCTATATAGCCGCGACCGCGGATAAAATACTCGCGCCCACTCATTTCAATCACGCGCCCGCCGACGTCGCTATTACTTCGCCTTATGGCCCGCGTAACATCGCCAATCGTGAGATTATAGGCGCGGAGTTTATCCGGATTGACTTCAACCTGATATTGCTTCTGATATCCACCGATGCTGGCGACTTCGGCAACTCCTGGAACCGATGATAATGCATACCGAAGATTGAAATCTTGAAATGTGCGAAGCTCCGCTAAATCATGATTCCCCGATGAATCCACCAGCGCGTATTGAAATACCCATCCGACTGAGGTTGCATCGGGGCCGATGACAGATGATACTCCGGAGGGCAATTTGGTTTCAAATTGCTTCATATATTCCATCACACGACTGCGCGCCCAGTAGATATCGGTCCCCTCATCAAAAATGACATACACGAACGACATCCCAAACATCGAATAACCGCGCACCGCGGTCACATGCGGCGCCGATAAAAGTGATGATACAATCGGATAAGTAACCTGATCTTCGATTAAATCGGGACTGCGTCCCATCCATTCGGTATATACAATGACCTGCGCATCAGACAGATCAGGTATGGCATCAAGCGCAATATTATTGATGGAATAAACGGCGCCGGCAATGGCGAATATTGTTCCTATAATAACTATCGCTTTATTGCGAGCGCAATAATCTATAATTGCTTTTATCATATTGCCTCTTATTTGCCATGTCCGGCATGTTCGCCTGCCTGCGCCCCGCCCATACCGGCTATGGCGGCCTTAAGTCTGCTCTCGGAATCGATTAGGAAGTTGGCGCTGGTAACAACCTCGTCGCCATCAGATAGGCCGGATATTACTTCGACCCAATCATCCGAGGTCTGTCCGATTTTGAGAAGCCGCGGCTCGAAATGGACGCCACCATGCACTATAAAGGCATATTGCATTTCACCGGCATTGATCAAGGCTGAGGTGGGTATAGTTAACAGATTTGCGCCATCCGGATTGATGACGACTTCGGCATACATTCCCGGTCGAAGCTTCATTGATGAATTGGGAATTGCAATTCGAATCTTCAGGGTTCTGGTTTTCTCTGATACAACGGGATAAATAAAATCAATTGTCCCCTGAAATAATTCATCAGGATATGATGCAATATTTGCCTGAACATCAGCGCCTCTCTTGATTAAGGTAATATCCTTTTCATAAACATCAGCTGTAAGCCATACCCCGCTTAAATCCGCAATGGTAAATAAAGTTTGTTCAGGCGAAACAAATTGCCCTTCCAATATTGACTTATCCAAAACATAGCCGGAGAAGGGGCTTCTGATTCCAATTTCGGGTGTGGCCGCTTTTGATTTTTCTATTTGGGCAATTTCGTTTTCGGAAAGCCCCAGAAGCAACAACCTTTCTTTGGCGGCCAATAAAAGTTTTTGCCGCATATCGACAAGAAGTGAATCAGTTTCACCTCCGGGCATTACCGAATATGCGGCTATATAATCTTGTTCTGCTTGATAAAGGTCCTGGCTGTATAAAGAGAACAACAATTCATTTTTCTTAATATATTGACCGGTCTGATTTACATAAAGATTGGTCACCCATCCATTGGTACGAACATGGATATTGGCGGTTTTGGTTTCATCATAATTGATATAACCGGCCAGTCTGAGGGGATTATCAAGACTTTGATATTCAACTTTTGCAGTGCGAATCCCAATTAACTGAAGTCTTTCCGGTGCAATGGTTACCGGAACCAAACCGGGAACCGGGGACTCATCCGTTTTTGCCGATTCATGGCCGGTATGTTGCGCCGGTTCCTCTCTCATCTGCACCAAATCCATTCCGCATTTGGGGCATTCGCCAGGGGTATCAGAAACCACTTCCGGACACATAGTACAATAATACTGTCCGGTTTCGGCGGCGGTTGTCGGCGTTTCATCATGCATGGGATAAGTCGTATCGGCGACGGCAGTCTCTTTTGATGTATCATCAATCGGTACCAGACTCATTCCGCAAATAGGACAATCGCCCGGTTGGTTGCTTATATAGGTTGGATGCATCGGACAATGATATTGAATGGCATTGTCCGAGGTTGATGCCGCAGGCGTCAACCCGATGGCGCTTAGTACCATAATTAATGCAAAAATCGACAGGGCGACAAGTATGCCCCATCGTACTATCGCCATGGTGCGCACATAAGGAGGCGGCGCTTCTTCCCCTTCAGGGAGAGGTTCATCATCGAGATTATAATGTTCAATATTTTCTGACATTGTTTATATCCTCATTTTAGATTTTCGGCCCCAACAATTATTAACTCATCAGGGGACGTTATATATCTCTCTGCTTCGGCTATAGTTCTGCCCAGTTCAAATTCCAGTTGATATCGGGTAACTCTATTTTGAATTAGTGTGACGGCATAATTTATGAGGGTCGTTAATGCAATTTTATTGACCGTATAACCGGCATAAGCGCTTTTAAATGCTTCTTCCGAAGTTGGAATTATTCTATCGTGATAAATTTTCAAGCTTTCAGTTAGACGTTCGGCCCTATGATACATACCGGTCACTCGTGACCTAATCTCTCGTTCGGCCTGTATGATTTCGGCATCAATGCTTTGGCTCATGGCCTTCATCGAGCGAGCCATTTGCTTTTGCTGTCTTCCGAAGAAAAATGGAAGCGACATTTCTGCTCGGAAACTTATCATATTATCGCGCGGCCCGTTCATGCCGACTCCCTCGCGGAAACCATATTCGGCTGAAAGGGCAAGCATCGGCCATGACATCCTGTCGGCCGCTCTTGAAGAAAACAAATAACTTTGTGATTGTGAATATAGCCTTCTTGGTTCCGGCGCATTTGCCAGCGCCTTATTTATCCATTCCGCGGCGCTGACCGGGATAGTCGAGAATTCAGGTTTTGGCAATTGAGGAATCATATCCTCAACAGATGCGCCCCTAAGGGCATTAAGATTATATTTCGCTTCATCGACTTCCTGCGTCGCCGATAAAATTTCCGATTCGAGTTTCCACAAATTGGATTGTGCATTCAAATACTCATCTTGGCCCATTTGATTGGTTTTCAATTTTGACAGAGCGGAAGCAGTCAGCTGTTCCATTAAATCCTTTTGGCGGATAAGTTCGTTCAGTGCTTGCTGTTTGGAATATAGATTATAATGGGCAATTTTCGCCGCGGCGATAAGGTCAAGCGTGATCCTTTCCCGATCAACTTTCGCCGTTTCGACATCAAATCGAGCGGCCTTTTTCTGCAATCCTTTATATCCGGAATATGGAATATTTTGCCTCAGGCCGATCATCTTCATAGTCATATCATCCATCTTGAAATCAAACGATGGCGGCAGATTATTGACGCCTATCATAAGCATTGGATCGTCCCATGCGGCCGCGGGGCCAATTTTGGCCTGAGCGGCTTGCTCCATGAACCGCGCCGCGATGATTTTATCGTTATGACGAATGACTTGCTCGATTATATGATTTAGACTAAGGTCTTCAGTTTCTGTGACGTTATCTTGCGCTCTAAGTGGCGCTATAAGGGAAAGTATGGCAGAGAAGAAAAAAACGAAATGGCCAAAGAAATAGTGTCGAAACCGCAAGGGTTTCGACCTACAAATAATGTGAAGCGCTATATTTTTATTATATTTCATAAAATCATTCTTTTGCAAAGGATAAAGCATGGAATATGCCAAAATTGTTATTGCAATATCCAACAACGAGTTATACATATTACTATAAATTCCCCAACAAATCAGTGAAGAATATTATCTAATAAAATTAACATCAATCAACAATATTCTACAATCATAGGGATAACAAAAACAACCCAATCTCGATGATAATTGCCCTTATTAGCAATATCGACAATTACTATTCGTATCTTAGGGCATCAATTGGGCTAAGGCGGGAAGCCTTTCGGGCCGGATAAAAGCCAAAAAACATACCCACTGCGGCGGAAAATAAAAAGGATATTATGACAGAATATAGCGAGACCAAAACGGGCCACCCGGCAAATTGCGCAATGGTACTTGAGGCAAATATTCCAAATCCAACGCCAATAGCTCCCCCAAGGGCGCTGAGCATTATCGATTCAAGCAAAAATTGCGCTAAAATATCTTTGCGGCGAGCTCCGATGGACATCCTCAGTCCGATTTCTCTGGTTCTCTCGGTCACAGAAACCAGCATAATATTCATGATACCAATTCCGCCGACAAGAAGTGATACCGAGGCTATACTGGCCAAGAGAATGGTCATTATGCTTGAAGTAGATGTTGCCGCCGAGGCGATATCGGTTTGAGTGCGGATGGTAAAATCATCCTCCTGCCACTCTTGAAGACGATGGCGAATTCTTAATATTTCTGTCGCCTGTTTTTGGGCCTCAGGAATTTTTTCCTTGCTGACCGCTGAGAGTAAAATGGTTCCGACAAAATCAATACCCATAACCTTGCGCTGAACGGTTGCAAAGGGAGCGATTACTATATCATCCTGATCCGTCCCCATGGCATTTTGGCCTTTGGATGTTAGAACGCCTATTACCTTGAATGGCAGTTTTTGTATTCGCACCATCTGGTCAATTGGGTTTTGTCCGGGAAAAAGATTATCGGCCACCGTTTTTCCAAGAAGGCATACTTTTGTACCGCCGCGGACATCCTGCTCCGTGAAAAACTCGCCTGCTTCCACCTGCCATTCACGAATCTTAAAAAATTCCGTATTTCCGCCTTGGACAGATGTATTCCAGTTAAGATTTCCCGCCACAATTTGACGATTAGTTCTAATCATGGGGCTTATGGCGCCGACCGCAGGCGCCTGCTCGCGGATGGCATCAATATCTTCCAGAGTCATGGTATTGGATGATCCAGCGCTTTGTCTTACTCCCCCATGAGAGGCGGCGCTCGGAAATATTATCAAAATATTCGAACCAAGGCTGGCAATCTGGGTTTCTACAGCGGTTTGGGCCCCCTGTCCAACGGCCACCATCGCCACCACTGCGCCGACACCAATGACGATACCGAGCATGGTCAGCACGGCACGCGTTTTATGCCGCAAAAGCGAATCAATCGCCATTCGGATGGTTTCGATATACGGCATATCCTATTATCTCCCGCCCGGGAATCGCGGCGCAAAAGGATTGGTTTGATTTTGACCTGTTCTCGTTGTCTGCGTAGCCTGCACACCAACCGTACCGATAATGATTTCATCTCCCTCTTTCAACTCAGTCTCCATAATTTCCGCATATTTGCTATTCTGAATTCCCTTGACCGCTGATAATGGTCTTGTCATTCCATTTTCCAGAGTCCAAAGGCGGATTCTGTTGGTATTGGGAGAAAATTCTTTAAATTGTCTTTCTGTGCCCTGTTGAGGCAGACCCCCTGTCGAAGCATTATTCTTTTGAACCGCTGTACTATCGGCCCTGTTTGCCGACTTTTCCTGATCGGTATCGGTAGGAGTATAACGCAATGCCGCTATTGCCACACGGAGAACATTTTCCCTTCTGGCAACTTCAATTGAAACGGTTGCGGTCATTCCGGGCATCAGTTTTTCTTCAGGATTTTCGACATCGATAATGACAGTATAGGTTACCACATTTTGACTAATAACCGGGGATAGTCGAATCTGACTAACCTGTCCCGCAAACTGCTCTTCGGGATAAGCATCAACTCGAAAACTTACCGCCTGTGCTACCTTGACATTGCCAATATCCGCCTCATCAACGCTCGCCTCCACCTTCATTTTTTTCAAATCGTTGGCTATTGTAAAAATTGTCGGCGCCTGTAATGATGCCGCCACGGTTTGGCCAACATCGACATTGCGTGAAATCACCACGCCGCTGATTGGCGCACGGATAGTGGCATATCGCAAATTGACCTCGGCTCTTTGTAATGAAGCTTCGGCCTGCTTCAAGGAGGCCACGGCCGATTCATGAGATGTCAAAGCGGCATCCAAATCCGCCTGAGAAACCAATGATTTCGCAAAAAGCTGATTTACTCTATCCAGGTTTCTTTTGGTTTCATTGACCGCCGCGGTAGCGCGGTCAAGATTGGCGCGCTGTTCGTTGACACTGGCCTGCAAAAAAGTTGGGTCAAGCTGGGCCAGAAGTTGTCCCTCCTCGACGACAGAGTTAAAATCGGCATATAATTTGGCGATGGTGCCAGAGACCTGTGAACCGACTTGCACTGTGGTCAGGGCTTGAAGTGTGCCGGTAGCGCTGATATTGACAATTATATCGCCGCGTTCAATTTTGCCGAGTCGATACTGGATTTCGCTATTGGAGCTCCCCATAAGGAAATACCCCGCGACACCCAGGATAACAATCAATAATCCAATTAGCCAATAAAGCTTTGATTTTTTCATTGCCAAGAACCTATCATCAAAAAAATTCATTCGTCATATTCATACCCATTTCGGAGTCTGTCAGACGCCGTATTGGTATGCTAATACTCATCAAACGCCGGAAATTAGTCAATTTCACCAAAAATATTTGAGATCCGACCGTTCTAATCAATTTAGACAATCCTTAATGTAAAAAGACCAATTATTTGGATAAATGGGTTAAGATTTCATTCCATCGATTAATATTTTGGCATAAAAGTGGCGCCCTGTAATCTCCAATAGACATTGGATTGATGATAAAAAACGAACCCATTTCGAGAACCGTTATCTATTTGTATATCAATATGTTATAAAAAATGGGTTTGTTTTTTATTTTTTTGTTTTATCCTTTTTTGATAAAAAAAATTCATATCCCTTCATATATATGTCTTGGCTCGGGATTACCATCAAGGTTGTAGCGATTTTGGTGGAGGGGGGGTGCGGTAAAGGCGTGTCGGACCTACAATCTCGTTTTGAGGGACGTAGGGGTTTGATTTATCAAACCCTCGCCCAATCCCACACATAGGGTTTGATAAATCAAACCCCTACAATAATAAAACACCCCCAAAGCG
>JAGVEJ010000207.1 GCA_020058225.1 Candidatus Zixiibacteriota bacterium
AGACTTTGTGGTTTTGCTGATCAAACCCATAAGAGCGGTGCGCACGATAATTCCCTTCGCTCAATCGTTTATTAAAACGCCATGAAAAAATCCCTTCGGCATCTACAATTGTTTCAATCCTGTCTTCAACCCGATAAAACGACGAAAAGAATTTATTAGATAAGGCCGTGGATACAATTTGATAGCAGGGACGCCCGTTATAATCAATCAAGTCGGCAATTTCCATCGTTGCAGTACCGGCATTTATAAAACCATAGTTGATATCAAATGTAAGTTTCTCCCCCAAACCAAAGGCAATATTATCAATATATCTATTGAATCCGCTGTCAGCCGGAGGAGTTTCAATGACCGCCTGCGCATTGGCCGGTGTGAATGTTATGCGAATAATATAAATGGATAATATCAGCAAAATAATAATTACCGCCGCTATGATACTCTTCTTGGCCATAAACTCAGTAGAAGCTAATCCTTGTTTTCCGTAATCCTTTTTATTATATCCGGAAGTATCCTTCCCAGTTCCTCCCCAATTTCAAGAAAGGTCTGATTATAAATATCAAGCGAGCCGCCAATCGGGTCAGCTATTCCTTCGCCTCCACAGTCCCCGTTTGGAAAATTCCTAAGCAAAAAAGTTCTATCGCGGGCGTCGGGGGCTAGCCTGATAACTTCATAACAATGTGAGGGAGTCATCGCGAAAATCAAATCGGCCTGCTCTACCAATTCAGGTGTTAATGGTCGTGAACGATGCTTACTGATATCGGCATCCCATATTTTTGCGGCTTCAATGGCATAAATGGTAGCCGGGAATCCCGATGCGGCTGAAGTCCCAGAAGAAAAAATATCAACGCCGCCAATTTTTTTATTCTCCAATAATACTCGAAGCCCCCCCTCAGCCATAGGAGAACGGCAGGTATTCCCCGTGCAAACAAACATTATCTTAAAAGTGCTGTTCATAATATTCCCCTTAGACATGTTGAAATTTCAGCCTTAGATATTATTCCTTCCCTTAGAATGCGGTAATTTTCTGAGGAACAATCAACCACAGTTGAGGCTTTGGAAACAAGCGGCCCGGCATCCAAATATAAATCAACACCACTGCCGAAATAATGCACTATTTCAGGAATTGTTACCGGTTCATCATCTCCCGACAAATTGGCGCTTGTGGCGGTTAAATTCGATTTGGTTTGACTCAATATGGAAGAAACTACCGGCGAAGAAGAAAATCTAATCCCAATTTTTTCATCGACAACGACCGGCGCCGGATATGCAGCCTCCGCCTTAAGCACAAGAGTGAACGGACCGGGCAAGAACCTATCAGAAAGACATGCGGATACACTATTTATATGACCGAACCGGCCAATTTCCTCCTTTGACCGCACGAAAATTGCAGTCGGCAAACTTCTGGGCCTCTTTTTCAGTTCGAAGATACGATTAATAGCATCATCAGAATCAATTGACGCCAAAAGACCATACCGGGTTTCAGTCGGCGCGACAATTATCCCATGGTTATTCAATATATCAGCCGCCAAAGTAATCAAATTGGCATCCGGCTTGGATTGATTAATAACCTTGATTATTGGTTGAGTCATAATCCTGCTTTAGCATATTTCTCGTACTGGTTGAAGAAGAAGGCAAATTATTTTGAGGAATTCTATCATCCGCCGACTTAATATTTATATTCACCCTAACCACCCAAGCGGCGTCGTATCCGGCATCTTTTACAGTAGAAAGATATTGTTCCGCTTCCCCCCTTGTCGGAAAATTCCCGACCCGAACCTTATAGTATGGCACTTCGTAATCAAGATAGACATTCCCATCAAAAACTTCGGTGGCAATACCGAACTCTCTCTGGGCTAAGCCATGGGTATTGGAATTGAATATCTGGATTCTATAAACCTCACTTGGCCCTATCAAGGAATCAGCCCTGAGTATCCTATTAATATCTACCCCATTTTGATTGGTAGCGGTAGAATCTGACGTGGAATTTAAGGGATATTCCACAGGTATTATGGCATAGTCCTCAGGAATATCCAAAGGATATACATCGGAAGGAAATTTCCCTTTGGGGGTCTCTTCGCCGCCCGGACGATTGAAATCTCCGCCGCAACCGGCCGCGAAGATAATGAACAGACCAATTATAAGTAATAATTTCATTTCTTAATTAATCATAGATATTTTTTTAGATTTGTATTGGAGGCAAATTCGGCCAACACTTTTTTTATATCACCGGCTTTTGTTTTATGGGCAACCAATACAATATCATCAGATTTAACTATGACCAAATCAGATACCCCAAACGAAACAATAATGCCATTGCTGTCGTTGTAAACGGTTGTCTCATAGGAATCTGTAAGCACGGCACGCCCAATCACCACATTATTTTCACGATCTTTTTCTTTATATCTCTCCAAGGCATTCCAGCTTCCCACGTCATCCCATACAATATCCCCTTTAATAGTCAAGACATTCTGGGCATTTTCAAGAACGGCGAAATCGATGGATATAGCATCGCATTTTTCGTAGAGATTTTTGCGATAATCAATTTCACCCTTGGTGCCGATCCCTGAGGCATAATCTTTGAGCAGATTCCCCATTTCCGGCTGACATTTTCGAATCGAATTCAGCACCGAATCAACCGACCAGATGAACATCCCTGAATTCCATAAATGCTTGCGACTGTAATAATATTCCTGAGCCGTGACACGCTGGGGTTTCTCCGTGAAGGCTTCTACCTCATAGATGGATAAATTCCCGATATTTTTATAATGGTTGGCCAGTTTAATATAACCATAAGCGGTTTCGGCGCGGGTGGGCTCAATACCAATGGTAATCAGCCTGTCTTCTTCCAATGCAATTTCCGCTCCGGCTTGGATAATCTCCATAAGTCTTTCAGCCGGGCGAATAATATGGTCGGCCGATAAAACCACCATTATCGCTTTGGGGTCTATTTTTTTTAAGTGCTCGGCGGCCAATCCTATGGCCAGACAGGTATTTCTTCCACGCGGTTCTGCCAAAATATTTGAGGGTTTGAGAGTCTTTATTTCCTCCAAAATTGGAGTAACAATATTTTCGGAGGTGACAACAAAGATTCTTTCTTGAGGAATAAGCGGCAAAATTCGGTCGATTGTTTCTTGTAACATGGTCTTATCGGAAATCAGCTTGAGAAGCTGTTTGGGGCGATGTCCCCGCGAAAGAGGCCAAAACCTTTCCCCTTTACCACCTGCCAAAATTACGCCATATATCAATTTCCAATCCTCCAAATTATAAAAATTAGACAATAATCAGACAGCCCGATATTGTCAATAACCCGAGTGCTATTCCCCAAAAACAACCGCCTGAAATTTATATATAATCGCCTCGGGCAATTTGTAATCATCAGGATTTAGACCTGCTTTTTCGCATGTTTGCTCCAAGAACTCGGTCGCATTCCAACCATAATCAACGGCCACTTGGGGCAAAAGCAAACCGCGCTCATTCCCTTTGAATATCATAAGGCCGTCTTTACCCACCCTGATTTCCTCAAATGAACCGACCTTCTGCATAGAAGAAAGAATCGAAATTTCTATATGAAGCTTCTCAATTTCTTCAGGACGAACTGGAGGAAATCGCCGGTCGGCAAAGGCCGCCTGAACGGCGCATATCGATACCGTCTTATAAAGCGGTTCTTCCGCCGTAGTATGTCCGATACAGCCTCGTAACATCCCTTCCTTTTCAAGGGTTACGAAGGCGGCGGCGAATTTCTGAAGATTTTCCACGGCATCAAATTCCGGTAAAGTCTTGAATGCCATATAATGCTTGATTGATTCGCGGGCGATTTGTAGCAGGCGAGTCTTATTGGCATCATTCAAATCATATTTTTTTATTAAATCTGCATCATTCAAAACGCCGGATTCGCCATTGGGATTGCCAGTTTCTTTTTTGGCATCCGATTTATATAGCACGGCGGCCACATATCCAACGACCGAGCTTTTATCGCCAGAGATATCACCGGAGTCTCCATATTTTAGTATTTTCACCTTATTGGCTCCTTTGGCAATTGCCGCCCTGATAACTGCCACCGCCGGCGCGCCACCGCACATTTCGACTTTCCCTTCCTGCAAATACTTCTCCAGACCATTGGCATCCAGATTACGCAAACAGTCAATCCCAAGGGAATCCATTTCCCCTCCCTGAGAAGCGGGGCGATAATGTTGCCAATCGGTCGAAGAAACAAAAAATGTCTTCTTATCAAATGGCAGAGATGATAAGGCTTGAGTTAGGAGGTCCACATTGGCCTTGTCGGGATGCCCCATAATCATTGGAACAATCTTGAAATCCTTCAGAACTGTCTGTAAATATGGAAGCTGTACCTCAAGGCAATGCTCGCGGGCATGAGCTTCAGGAATTACCGAAATATTTTTGTTGTATGATCCCAGCCAATTGCACAGAGTATCATCACAGAACTGATTACCCAATGGGGTTTTCCAAATAATCCCCGGACCATAGACAGATATCCCTTGAAAACCATATTGATGCGATGGACCGCAGAGAACAACCTTGGAAATGCCGGAATTCTCAAGTAATTTGTAGGCATAGGCCGCTATTTGCCCAGAATAAACAAGGCCGGCATGGGGAACCAGAATGGCAATTATCTGCCCGTCGATTCCTTGGTCGCTTGGCGTTTTTCCCAGATGGCCAGTCACCATTTGCTTCAATTCTTCCGGTTCTGAAGGATAAAACTTGCCTGCCACCGCCGGCTCTCTTATAGCGCCAAATGAACTCATCGTCCCCATTACCGATAGAATTATAAAAATTGCGCTGAAAATATTGCGATTCAACATACTTTTTGCTTTCAGAATACTATTCTTTATACAATCGGTCAAGGAAAAAAGTGTTGGCAATTTCATATCTCAAAATTGTATATATCTATATATGAGCAAAGTGGTTGTAATCAGGTTTTCCTCTCCCATACTTGCCAAAGGGCAGGAAAAAGAACAATATAAATTGATGTTGCAGTTGGGTCTGCGTTCTCTGTCCGGTGAGGATGATATAAAAAAATCGCTCCGGAAATATATCCCTGCCGGAGTCGTGGGAATGAAAACCAATTGCCTTGCCAGAAAATTCAATTCCACGCCGATCTATCTTTGCGATGCCTTGGGCGCTATTCTAATAGAAATGGGAACTGAGGAAAACGATATTATCATCTGGGAAAGAACCGGTCGTGAGTTGGAAATGGCCGGGTATAAACTCAATGCATCTTCTTTTGGAAAGCGATGTTTCGGCACTGACACCAATGGAGTCGGGTATAGTGGTGACTTCTATAATTCTGGTGACGTGAATTCCTTAGTTACACGAATCCTGACTGAAGTGGTGGATTCCAATATAAATCTACCGGTGCTTAAAGATCACTCTATTGCCGGTCTCTCGGCGGCATTAAAAAACCTATATGGCGCAATAAATAATCCCAATAAATGGCACGGTAATAATTGCGACCCTTTTGCGGCCCACATCGCTAATTTCGATCCAATCAAGAATAAAAACAAGCTGACAATTATCGATGCCATGAGAGTTCAATATAACGGCGGCCCGGGTTATGACAGCAGATATGTTGCCGATTATAAAGGCCTGATTATTTCCGATGATCCCGTGGCGGCCGACCGAATCGGCCTTGAAATTGTTGAACATTATAGAAAGCTTAATAACCTCCCCACCCTTGAAAAAGCTGTGCGGCCTGCCAAATACCTAAAATCCGCCGAAAAACTCGGCTTGGGAGTTGAGGATATAACCAAAATTGAACTCACGGTATCTGCTATTGATTTGAATGGAATAGCGAAATCGACGAAACTATTTGATGAATAGAAGAAGTGTTATAAGATGCCTTGGGTGCGGCGCACTGGCCACGGCCGCATTTCAAAGCGACATCTTGCCTGAAATATTGGGCGGGATACAAAACGCATTCGCCTTTGACTATGCCAAAAATCTATCATCGGTTGAAGCCCGTTATTACAAAAAACTCGAAGGCGGCGGTATCGAATGCGGTCTCTGCCCCAGGCATTGCAGAGTAACTGATTTGGAGCGTGGATATTGCGGAGTCAGAGAAAACCGAAACGATACCTACCATACTCTAATTTATGGCCTTCCCTGCTCTATGAATATCGACCCAATTGAAAAAAAACCGCTGTTTCACTTCTATCCCGGAACGACCGCCTTTTCTCTGGCCACAGCGGGGTGTAATGTCAACTGCAAATTCTGCCAGAATTGGGATATTTCGCAATCACGCCCCGAGCAGACCAATAATATCGACCTTCCCCCTCAGGCCATACCACCAATCTGCCTTGAAAACAAAGCCCCCACAATTGCTTATACCTATTCGGAACCGGTCATATTTTATGAGTATATGTATGATATTGCGGTTCAGGGGAAGAAAAAGGGAATTCGCTCCGTCATGATAACCGGCGGCTACATTGAGAAAGAGCCACTGAAAGAATTATTTCCCATCATAGATGCCATCAAGGTTGACCTTAAAAGCATCCGCGAGGATTACTATAAGAATATCGTCAACGGCGAACTTAAACCGGTTTTGGATTCTTTGGTAATGATAAAGAATTCTGGAGTATGGCTGGAGATAGTATATTTGGTTGTACCAACCCTAAATGACAGCGAAACGGAATTCCATGATTTGGCCAAATGGATTAAAAGCAATCTGGGCAATGAAGTACCATTACATTTTTCGCGATTTCATCCGCAATATCTTCTAAAAAATTTGCCGCCGACTCCTCAAAAAACACTCGAAACTGCCTATGAAATCTGCCGCGCTGAGGGCCTTAAATATGTCTATCTGGGTAACCTTCCTGGGCATCCGGCGGAATCAACTTATTGCCCTCAATGCGGCAAAATTCTGATTGAGCGACGGGGATATAAGATATATCAGTACAATCTAAATGGCAATCTTTGCCGGTATTGCAATCAAACCATACCCGGTTTATTCTAATGAATCGCAAAGCATTCCTGCTGGGCCTATTCTCCATCGGCGGACAAGTACTGCTTCTCCGTGAGTTGGTATCATCTTTGAATGGCGATGAACTTTTTATTTGTACCGCCTTGTTTGGTTGGCTGGTTTCAGTGGCAATCGGATCCTACTTTGGAGGTAAAAGCCGCCTGACTATGAAACCATCTTTCCTATTTATATTAGGGACAATCCTCCTGCCCATTTTGGTGGTCTTAATCCGTTTGTCTCCCACCATGGCCGGTTTTGAAGCCGGCGAAATTATCCCATTTATCATATCTGTCCTCATTTCAATCGCTTGCATGTTTCCCCTTGGCGCCATCTCTGGCGCGCTTTTTTCTGCCATCACAAAGGAAGGGTATCGTCCCGCAGAATCAATTGCTCAGGTTTATCTCTTTGAGGGTCTTGGAGCTTTTGTCGGAGGAATCCTCAATACGGCGCTTGTGGGAGTGATATTTTCAACTCTGGCCATGGCTTTGGGATTTGGACTGATTGTCATTATGATTTTATTAATAGGATTCAATCGCCGCCGAGATACTTTTTACTTGGCAATCTATTGCATCTTGCTTCTGGCTCTAAAAATATTTATTCCGGATTTGGATAAATATCTCGATTCAGTAAAATATGTGCGATTCAATGTAGAAAACTCATTTGACACGCACTATGGACATCAGACAATTTTATCGAAAGATGGAACCATATCATTGTTAACCGACAATTCTGTCGAGGCAACCCACCCGGATTTATATTCTACCGAAAATTTACTAATTCCCCCGCTCTTATATCGCCCGCAGGCAAGAAATATCCTTTTCATGGGACGTGCTGAATTGGGAATAATGCAATTGGCGGAAAAATTCCCGGATATAAAAATAACGGCCATCGACCAGCGCGATCAATTATCTTCCCTTCTTGATTCAAATATAAAATCTTCCGGAAAAATAAATCGCCTTGATGATGATCCGGTCGCATTTCTTGCCAAAAGAAGCTTTCTAATCAAATATGATATCATCATAATCAACGGCGGTGAACCGGATAGTTACAAATCAAACCGCCTTATGACAGATAGATTTTTAATGACTGCTGGACTTCTGCTCAAAGATAGCGGCGTAATCTATTTACCATCAAGATATGACAGCGATCGATATATTTCTCAAGAGAAAAGGGGAACATTATCCATCATATACAATACGTTGAAAAAATCATTTAAATATGTCAGCTTTTGGCCGGGAGAGATGACTCTTTTTCTTGCATCAAATAAACCTATATTCGATCTGCCCATGGATTCAATATTGAACCGAATCAACAATCTGCCTTATGTTCCGCAATATATAAATCCGGATTATTTGGCCGATCGTCTGCAAAAATTGAAATTCGATCGCCTGCAGGAAGCGGTGAACTCCGCAGACAAAATTAACTCGCTTGAATATCCATCTTTGATTTATAAGCAGATTCTGTATCGCTCTCAGTCAAATCCATGGGATTATAAGTTGGTTTCCGTTCTGTTTGATACTTATATATGGATAATAACTCTGTCGGTTTTATTTTTCATTCTTTATTTGATATTGCTTCTTCATAAGCAAAGGCGAAGACGATATGGTCTATTTTTATTTTTCATCGCGGGTTTGGTTTCCCTGTCGTTAGAATTGGCGGCCTTTTATCAGTTCCAGGCCTCGGCCGGTTCGCTTTATTCGGAAATGGGCGCATTGATAGCCGCTTTCATGATTGGCCTCTCCATCGGTACTTATGTCGCCATGAAATCCAACCGCGAACGCCTTGAACTGCCGGCTCTTATCCTCATGTTGGCCTCGATTGGAATTTATTCATTCACTTATGGCAATATAAGTACCGATACCTTGCTGTTTTACAACCTGTCCTTTCTATTGACTATTGCCATGGCCACTGGCGCCCTTTTTGTCGCGGCCGCCAACCGATACTATTTTGGCCGTTCCGAAAGCAATCGCGGGCTGGGATATGCCTTTGAGCTGGTCGGCTCCGCAATTGGGGCGATTGTCCCGACAATAATATTGCTCCCCGTAATCGGATTCCAGTGGATATTGATTTCAATTGCCTTTATTATTGTAATCGCTATAATTGGAGCTATTATCTCCGCATAATTATCATGGCTCAAAATAGCCGCACGAGGAAAAGTAAATTAGATGACGACCAAAGATAAAGAAAATAAATCCAAATTTTGTCTGTTTCTGAATCATAAATATCCACCAAAAGCAAAATCTTTTTATATGAAACGGATTGTCGGCGCTATAACCATTGCGGTTGATGGCGGGATACGGTTTTTTATAAATAACAACCTCTCCCCCGACTATTTGATCGGCGACATGGATTCCTGCCCAAAAATTACAAAAAGAATTTTAATTGATACAAAAGTAATTATTTACCCATCAATAAAAGATAAGACCGATTCTCATCTGGCGGTCGATTTGGCTCTTGAGCGAGGGGCAAAAGCGATCGAAATTTTTGGCGGAATAAGCGTCGATGAGATCGACCACGCCCTCGGGAATATATTTTTGTTGGAAATAATCAATCGATGGAATAAGGCAAAGAATACGTTTATTCCTGCCCGCCTTGCTTCCCCGCTGATGGAGATTTATTTGCTCCATGACAAAAACCTGAGTCTTGAAGGAAGAATAGGCGATTCTCTTTCGATCATTCCATTAGGCTATAAAACTGCGATAAATTTCGGCGGCCTGAAATATCCCCCGCCCAAACGCCGACTGAATATGGGCGATACCCTTCCCTTGAGAAATGAATTCTCCACCCAAAAATGCCGAATTGCTATAGGCGGGAAAGCGATTATTGTGCATACGCGGAAAATCGGTTCTTGACGCCGAAATCGATTTCCTATGGCTTGACAAACCCCATTGCCCGTATATATTATGCGAAGTTTGCTGAACTGCTTGCCGATAAGGTGAATAAGTTTGGCCTTTAGAGCGCGTAACTGGGGAATGGTCCAACGGTAGGGCATGTGGCTCTGGACCACAGAATCGGGGTTCGATTCCCTGTTCCCCAGTTTTCTTATTGATCCCAAATTTTAGCTTAAATACAGATTAATGGTGCGGCAAAAATTTGAATGAATTATTGTGCCATAGGATTGTTTTGGAGAAAATACGATGACCACAAACAAAAAGAGAGTATGCCCCATTGAGCACGCCGGTGCATTGGATATTAGCCTCCGTAAGTTAATCCAAAATCCGCGAAAAATACTGCGCCCCTATGTTACAGAGGGAATGACAGTCCTTGATCTGGGCTGTGGTCCCGGCTTTTTCTCGATAGATATGGCGAAAATGGTCGGCATGTCCGGCAAAGTCATCGCCGCCGACTTGCAGGACGGGATGCTTAAAAAATTAGAAGACAAAATCCGCAATACAAAATTCCAGAACATTATTAAACTGCACAAATGTCAGGAAGATAAAATCGGCCTTTCGGAAAAAGTCGATTTTGTTTTGCTTTTTTTTATGCTCCATGAAGTCCCCGACCAGCCCCGATTCCTGAAGGAAATATCGACTCTATTAAAGCCGGATGCCAAAATCATGATAGTCGAACCCCCATTTCATGTCTCCAAAAAGGAATTTGCAAATCTAATCGAATCAGTCAGAGGATTGGGATTTAAAATCATCGACAAACCGAAAGTCTTCTTCTGCCATTCCATCTTAATCTCGAGAGCCTATTAATCTATGGATTTCATCTCGCA
>JAGVEJ010000099.1 GCA_020058225.1 Candidatus Zixiibacteriota bacterium
CGATCCGAAAGAGACTCATTTCTTTAATTATAAAAAGGTTTCTCTTATTACACCCAATCATCATGAAGCCGGATTTGCGGCGGGGAAAAGAATCAAAACCGATGATGATTTGAATTATGTCGGGAAATATTTATTGGAGAAGCTGAACGCTGACTCGATTTTAATTACACGCGGCGGAAAGGGAATGGCTCTATTCAATACCAATGGGGATGTCGATTATTTCCCAACGGTTGCCAAAAAAGTGTTCGATGTCACCGGTGCAGGCGATACGGTAATTGCATCATTTGTATCAGCTATGGCCGCCGGAGCGACGCTTAAGGAAGCGACGGTTATTTCGAATTGCGCGGCGGGAGTGGTAGTAGGCGAGATTGGCACGGCGACGGTGAGCGCAAAGATATTAATAGACGAGCTGAAGAGGCATTTTGCGAACGGGGATTTTGAATAAAGATAAAAATATATCTTGCGGGGGTAATAAGAGTTTATGTGTTCATGGCTGAAAGACAAATCAGACGCATTTCAGGCAATAGGAAGCATTGGACAACTAATCACGGCCGTGATATTGCTTCTTGTCACATCGTGGCTAATATGCAGATCGAATCAAATTGCATCAAGAGCAAATGACATTATTGCTGATCAGAGGCAAGCTCAAATTAGACCGATTCTTCGATTATCGGCGCAAAGAATCGCCTATTACAAAAAAAACGTGGAAGTGATTGTAGTAAAGGTGGACAACATTGGAACCGGGACCGCAAAAAATGTCGGAATTGTGATTAAAGAAAATACTGGAAGATATGGAAGTTGCATTGCTCATACCTTTTATCCCATTAACACTTTCCCGATCTATGAAATGCCTTTGAAAATTGATGGAATGCCCAGCTATAGTTGCTCCGCAGATCCAGAAAAGGAGTATGGCCAAGATTTTATTTTAAATGGGGCATCTGTGGAATTTCAATATGGTCCGACTCCTATAGGCACTTATCCCATGGAATTGATCCTTACATTTTTTATTTCTTTCTTGGATGTTGATAAAAATGAATATTTTACTGTAACTAGTTTGGCCCCGGGTGAGGGCAATATGGATGTAATTTTTGATCCCCAGAGGTATAATACCAAATGGCTGGATTCACTGTCAAAGGACGCGAAGCTTTATGAACATAAGACAATTGAGCACACCAGATGGCGCAAACCGGGTGAATTTTTCCCCGGAACTGAGAAAATTAATAAGTGAAAGTCTTGTCAAACCACAAAATGCCTATTTCCTTTATCGGAACCCAGCCTTGTAGGTCAAACCTCTGTGGTTTTGACAATTTAGAAAGTATAACGCATGATTATTTCACAAAATAGAATCATATCACTTGCGAATAATCTTCGCCGTCGGGGCAAATTAATCGTCTTCACCAACGGCGTGTTTGATATTCTGCACTATGGGCACGTCGATTATCTGACCAAAGCTAAAAGGATGGGAGACGTTCTAATGGTGGGGCTTAACAAAGATTCATCGGTTCGGAAATTCAAAGGGCAAGATCGCCCGATACAAAACGAAAAAGATCGGGCGCGGATCCTGGACGCGTTGAAGCCGGTCGATTATGTGGTTCTCTTTTCCGAAAACACGCCGGAGAATTTGATTAAGTTAATCAAGCCTGATATCTTGGTCAAAGGGGCGGATTATAAGATTTCGGAAATTGTCGGGGCGGAGTTTGTGAAATCGTATGGGGGCGTGGTCAAGCGGATAAAATTGATTAAGGGGCGCTCGACGACGGGGATAATAAAGAAGTCAACAAACTGAAAATAGAAATGGAATGGGTGGCACCCTCAAGTTTATTTATGACGGCGGTCAGAAATAGACTTGGGGGTGAAGTTAAGATGAGATTGTAAAAAGAACACCCCCAAATTATTTTGTGACAATAATCACAAAATAATTTGAGGGTGCCACCCAGGATTATACTTATTTCCGAAACAGGCCAATGATAAAATTCAAAAAATGCAAGCGCTTTAATTGCCCGGGACATGCTCATGAATTAACATTCTCCTGCTACAAAAACCTGCCATTGCTATCCGATGAAGAGGCCTGCAAATTTCTTGCTCAGGCCATTGTTTCAGCAAGGGGAAAACACAAATTCAATCTATTGGCCTATGTATTTATGCCAGACCATGTGCATTTGCTTATAATGCCCCAGAAAATTAAATATTCTATTTCGAATATTCTGCAATCAATTAAACAAGCAGCATCAAGAAGAATATTGAGCCATTACAAACGCTTTCTACCCGACAAATTGACTTCACTTCAAACCGGAGACACCCGGAGACAGCATAAATTCTGGCAAGAAGGGGGTGGGTATGACAGAAATATTTTTTCCATGGATGCGATAAAGAGTTCTATAGACTATATCCATAATAATCCCGTAAAACGCGGATTGGTTTCCAATCCCGGGGATTGGCTTTGGTCGAGCTATAAAGATTGGATGGGCATGGGAACGGGGCCGATTCCAATAGAAATTGAAAATATTCCCTTATTATAAAAAAACACCCCCAAACAAGTTTGGGGGTGGCACCCGGACAAAAAATAACATTTTAGGGCAGCAAATGCACTGCCTTCATGAATACTTTCTTAAATATGTCAAATAAAAGCCGGCCTTTTTCGGCGTCCAATGATATAGCCGCCGATATACTGATAATCGTTGTATGCGCCGGATTTTCCAGCCAAAGATCGGAAGAG
>JAGVEJ010000116.1 GCA_020058225.1 Candidatus Zixiibacteriota bacterium
AGACTCAAACTGCACGGGGGGTTCTATAGCTGGCAAAATCGAGCGTCCCGTCTGCTTAATCGATGCAATAGCCACTTTGCGCCATCTCTCAATTTTTTTCTTAATCGCGGTATCAGAATCAATTTTCACCTTTGATTTTTCGGTTATTATGGGAATAAATCTGGAGACTCCCAATTCGGTACATCTTTCAATGACATCATCAAATTTGCCGGCAGTCGATATTCCGGCCGCCAGCGTAATGGAATGCATCGGTTCACCCATTTTTCGCATTTGAGAAAAAATCAGACACTCCACCTGTCTGTCGGATAATTTATCAATCGTGCATTTATAAGCATTCCCTTGTCCATCAACCACCATAATAGCATCGCCTCTTTTAAGACGCATAACGCGGCTAAGATGATGCGCTTCTTCAGAGGATAAAATCAGCCTATCATCTTTTATCTTTTCAGGTGGTGTATAAAAGCAATGCATTACTTCTTAAATATGGTATAGGCCAGCCATTGGCCGTCTTGATTTATCTCATAGCTTTCAATATCATCACGATTAAGAAGTTCATCGATGGCTTCTTTGTCCTGCAAAAGTAACCCCGAAAGCACGATTACCCCTTTCGATTTGACGGAACGATTTATCCGTTCATATAAATCAAGAATCGAGCTTTTTATTAAATTGGCCACAAGAAAATCATATACTTCATTGCGGCTCATTTCAATTGAACCAAATTCTATCATCACTCTATCATCGACCCCATTGATGATAATATTCTCCGAGGCATTTTGTACCGCTATAATGTCAATATCTACACCCTTGACTTTTCCGGCGCCAAGTTTGGCGGCCAGAATAGAGAGAATCCCGGAACCGCATCCCAAATCAAAGAGACTCCAACCGCTTCGAAAATGCTTTGATAGCTCCTTAATGCATAATTTCGTTGTCTCGTGGCTTCCGGTGCCAAAGGCCATTTTGGGTTCAATAACCAGATCAATTTTGCCATCCAAGGGGCAATCAGCCCATGGAGGCCTTACGGTGACATTATCAATCGTAATCGGCTTGATAGATTCTTTATACGCCTTCTCCCATTCGACATTAACGACCATTTTTATATTAATATCATCAGGTTGCAAAACAGAATATCCGACCATATCATTGATATGATTTGCAAGAATCTCTCTAAAGGCCATCCCCTCAGATTCAGGAATATAAAATTTTATTCCTATCAGAGGAGAATCCTCTTCCTCCTCCAAAATCACCCCTTTAGCCAGATTTTCAATGATATAATTGCAGGCCAGTTCATGAATATTATAGGGTATATAAAGGGAAGCCTCATAATATCGCTGGTGTATATTATTATTAGTCGGCATGCTACATGCCTAAAGATTCTCTTAATTTTTGGATGAAAGATTTATCTGCTTTGGGGGGCATGAATGATGGAGAACGTCCCAGTGTTTCGAGCATTTTTTTATCTTCTATCGAAAGATTGGTCGGCACCCAGACTGTGACCTGAACTAACTCATCCCCAATGCCGGAAGAATGAAGGCGTGGAATCCCCTTTCCTTTAAGACGAAAAACCTTACCGCTTTGAGTGCCTACGGGAATTTTTAGATGATGATTGCTATTAAGAGTCGGCACATTAAGCTCTCCCCCCAAGGCCGCTAACGTAAAGGAAATAGGTATGGCGCAAATTATATTATCTCCCTGACGGGTAAATATATCATGCTCCTTTTCATCGAAAATAACAATAAGATTTCCGTGTTGGCCGCGGTTTCGGGGGGCATTGCCCTGACCATCAAGGCTCATATAATTTCCCGATGACACGCCGGCGGGAATCTTTATTTTCACCATGGAGATGTCATTAATGCGCCCTTCCCCGTTACATTTAGGACATGGACTCGAAATAACAACCCCTTCACCACGGCAAGTACCGCAAGTGCGAACTTGTTGGATAGTCCCAAGAAATGTTCTCGTCACAGTCCGTATCTGGCCCGAGCCTTTACAATCGGGGCAGCTTTTGCGCGAAGAACCCACCGCCACCCCACTGCCATTGCATTCAGGACATTCTTCCATTCTCTTTAGTTTGATAGTTTTGTCGGCGCCGGCGGCTATTTCCTCAAGAGTAAGCGATACTCGGGTTCGAAGGTCCTCTCCTCGACTAATGCGCTCACCGCGTCCTCCGCCAAAAAACTCCTCAAAACCAAAACCTCCGAAGTCACGCATGAAAGCCCGAAGAGCATCACTTAGATCAAAGCCCCCAAAATCATATCCACTAAATCCACCGCCACCGGATAATCCGGCATGCCCATATTGGTCATAAGCCTGCCGTTTTTGGCCATCCTTTAGAATCTCATAAGCTTCTGCGGCTTCCTTGAACTTCTCCTCAGACTCTTTACTGCCGGGGTTTCTATCGGGATGATATTTCATGGCCAGCTTACGATAAGCCGACTTTATATCATCATCAGAGGCGCTTTTGGGAACGCCCAAAATTTCATAATAATCTCTTTTTGCCATAATGCATAGAAAGCCGGAGCATAGTCGACGGCAATTATTCTAAATCAAACCTCATGTCTGTTTATTGTCATCAACCACTTCAAAGTCGGCATCAACCGCGCCATTTCCCTGTTGACCAGACTTCTCTCCTCCGGGCGACTCTTGGGCGCCTCCCGTATCAGTCGTCTGCTGGGATGCCGTCCCTGCTTGCTGAGCGGATGCATGCTTATACATTTCCTCGGCAAGCTTATGGGAGGCCTGCATCAATTCATCTTTTGCCTGATTGATTGTCTCCGCTAATTCGGACGAGATAACCGAACGAAGCTTCTCCATTTTCTCATTAATCATGCTTTTATCCGCTTCAGAGATTTTCTCGCCGTAATCCTTAAGTGTTTTTTCCGTGGAATAAATTAATTGATCAGCTTCATTTCTTGCCTTTATCAAAGCTTCTTTTTTCTTGTCGTCTTCAGAATGGGATTCAGCGTCTTTGACCATATTCTGAATTTCGGCTTCAGACAATCCGGATGATGCCTGAATTTTTATTGATTGTTCTTTGCCCGTACCAAGATCCTTGGCAGAAACGTGAACAATACCATTGGCATCAATATCGAACGATACTTCAATTTGAGGAATACCGCGCGGCGCGGACGGAATACCGACAAGATCAAAACGACCAAGCGTTCGATTATCGATGGCCATCTGGCGTTCTCCTTGGAGAACATGAATGCTCACCGCCGTTTGGTTATCTGCTGCGGTTGAGAAAATCTGGCTCTTACGGGTGGGAATAGTGGTGTTTCTTTCTATAAGTCTGGTAAGAACGCCGCCAAGAGTCTCAATTCCGAGCGATAGCGGAGTGACATCAAGAAGCACAATATCTTTCATATCGCCGGCTAACACGCCGCCCTGAATGGCCGCTCCCACGGCGACCACCTCATCAGGGTTAACCCCCTTGTGAGGTTCCTTCCCGAACAATTCGCGAACCAATTGTTGAACTTTTGGCATTCTGGTCTGCCCGCCGACAAGAATTACTTCATCCACCTCTGAGGCGGAAAGTCTGGCATCTTCCATGGCTCTCTTACAGGGACCAACGGTTCGCTGAAGCAAATCATCGACCAATTGTTCCAGTTTGGCGCGGGATAATGTCAGGTCCAGATGTCTTGGGCCGGATTGATCGGCGGTTATAAATGGCAGATTAATATTAGTTTGCATCGTGGATGAGAGCTCACATTTTGCTTTTTCGGCGGCTTCTTTGAGTCTTTGAAGCGCCATCCTATCCTGTCTTAAGTCAATTCCATTTGATTTTTTGAATTCATCCGCCAGCCAATCTATTATTCGTTGGTCAAAATCATCGCCGCCAAGATGCGTATCGCCATTGGTGGAACGTACCTCAAAGACTCCGTCGCCAAGTTCCAATATCGATATATCAAAAGTGCCTCCGCCAAGATCATAAACGGCAACCTTCTCATTTTTCTTCTTATGAAGACCATAGGCCAGAGATGCGGCAGTCGGTTCATTGATAATGCGTAAAACATCAAGTCCGGCGATTCTTCCGGCATCCTTGGTGGCCTGACGCTGTGAATCATTGAAATAGGCCGGCACAGTAATAACGGCTTGCTTGACTTCCATCCCAAGATAATCCTCTGCCGTCTTTTTTAGAGCCTGAAGAATCATGGCGGAAATCTCCGGGGGAGGATATCTTTTATCACCCGCAACAACGACTACCTCATCCTTTTCACCGGAGGTGACTTTATATGGAACAAGTTTTTCTTCAGCCTGCACTTCATTATGACGGCGCCCCATAAATCTTTTTATCGAAAAAATTGTGTTTTCGGGATTGGTAACAGCCTGCCTTTTGGCGGCGGCCCCAACCAGACGTTCGCCGGTTTTAGCAAAGGCAACTATAGACGGCGTAGTGCGTCCGCCCTCCTGATTGGGAATTACGACCGCCTCATTTCCCTCCAGAATGGCAACGCAAGAGTTGGTCGTTCCCAAATCTATTCCTATAACTTTTCCCATGAATTAACTCCTTTTATCTCAAATAAATATTATTCATTAAAACAAAATCAGCCATACAAAATATCAGTCATTTTTCTTGAGGGAATCATCATTTTCCGAAGCCGGCTTCTTTCCCCGACTAACGACCACTCGCGAATGCCTTATAACTTTCCCTTTTAATTTGTAACCCGGAGAGATTTCTTGAGCAATAACCCCCTCAGGATATTGGTCGGATTCCACTTGCATCATAGCATCATGCAAATGAGGGTCAAAAGCTTCACCGACGGCAATGATTTTTTCGACTCCCTCTTTATTGAGAATATCCTCAAGATATTGATAAATAAGTTCTGTCCCCTGCTGAAGAGAGGAATAATCTGAGCCATTACGAGAAGCCCCAAGCGCCCGCTGAAAATTATCGGCAACATTAAGCATTTGGATAATCAAATTCTCATTAGCCGATTTGACTATTTCATCATATTGGCGAGCGGCACGCTTCTTATAGTTATCAAACTCTGCGGCCAGACGAAGAAATTTATCCTCCATCTCCTTAATTTTTTCCTGATATTCCTTTTCAATTTCTTCAAGACATTTTATTTCAGATGGTTCGACCGACGACGTCGGCTGTTCCAAAGAAATTTCTGATTTGCGGCCTTCGATTGAAGACGCAGACATATCGGGAATTTTTGCTTTATGTTCAATCTCGGCTTCATTGGCCGGATTTTCCTTTTGCTCTTTATCCATAATTCCTTTTAAAGATCTGATAGTGTCTCCGTTAATGATTTGGCCGTATACTCAACGATCGATATCAATTTGGAATACGGCATTCTGGTCGGACCTATGACTCCAATAGTCCCCGAAATATTTCCAATTTTATATTGGGTTATAACCAAGGAACATTCTTGTATCTGGTTTATTGGAATCTCTCCGCCTATGGTAATTACAATTCCTTCAGTCATGGTTTTTTGAGCCACCAAATCGACCAATTCTCGACGCCCTTCCAGCAATTTAATTAATTCGGTCAGCTTGACCCGGTCGGCAAATTCCGGCTGGCTGAATAATTTGTCTGCGCCGGTGTAATGGAGTTTCTCATCGCCTTGTTCACCCAAAATTTCGTCGCTTGAATCCAAAAACAATTTAAGGAGACGCGGCGAACATTGCGTATCCGATAGTCGCTCATTTAATGTTTTTCGGATATGGCCAAGCGAATTCCCCACCAATCTTTCGTTTAGAATCAGTTCCATTTGCCGCAATTCCTCAAACTCGATATCAGATTCAACCTCCATCAGAATAGTTCTGGCAAGACCGGATTTAACGGCAACGATAACCAACAGTTTTCCATCCGACACGGGAATCAGGTCAATTCGTGTGAGAATCCCCTCTTCAAAGCGCGGAGATATTGTGATGCCCAACTGATTGGTGATTTCTCCAAGTATTTTGCTTGTCTGGCTTAAGACAGAGTCAATCCCCTTCTTATTGGCGCCGATCATATTTCTAATTTTGTTCTTTTCGGTGTCGTTTAGAGGTTCCGGCTTGAGAAGCATATCAACAAATAGGCGATAGCCCGTATCGGTAGGAATGCGGCCTGCCGATGTATGAGGTTGCTTTATCAATCCCAGTTCTTCCAAATCCTGCATGGTATTCCTAATTGTCGCCGGAGATAATCCCATGCGAAACTTATTGGCAATAACACGCGAGCCAACAGGGTCGGCCGTCCTTATATAATGAATAATCAGGTTCTGAAGAACTTTTAGTTCTCTATCTGTCAGATTCTCAAATGACATAATACTTCTTTATTATACAACAACTTAATGCCACAGTTTGGCAATCTCTTATTTAGAGTGCTAATTAATTTATGCGATTAGAATTTTTAGTCAAGCGTCAATAATAAAACATTACGACTATTATTGAACAAAGAAAATAACTATCGACGAGGCTTAGAGTTAAGCCGCTCAGGGGAAGGTTTTGGTTTTGGAGGCGGGTTCTTTTTTTTGGCCTCAGCCCGATCATCGATACCATTGCCATCCCTGTCAATAAAATCATCAAATTTTTTCTTTTCAGCCTGCTTCTGTTTGGCGCCTGGATTATTTGGTTGAGGAGATTCACCCTTACCGGTATCAATAGTCACTTTTTCAATTTTGACAGGTGCTTGGGAATCGCCGATTTCGGTCTTCTTTCTTTCAATGCCAAACGCCAAAGAATTCAGCATAAAAACTGATATTAATATGATAATTACTCTTTTCATTTTACATCCCTGCTATTCATCCCTGAACTAAATTCAAACCCCTATCAAATATCTCTTTTTTGTCTTACAAAACCATCCCCGACCGGCTAATAATATCCACAGATAGATCGGGGATGGCAAGTATAATTTTACCTTTTCTCTCTCGAGCGTCCGGAATTGCCGCTCTTTGTCGTAGAAGGGGAGGCCTGCTTGGGAGTCGATTTGGTTTTTACCTCACCATTTCTGGGTTCAGAGGTTTTCTTCTCAGTATTATCAGTATTATATGAACCGCTCTTCTCGGATTGCTTTGTTGCCGTCTTGACCTTTTCAACTTTCAATTCCCCCGAGCGTGATTTCCCTGATGAATTATCTCTATCCTGGGTTTTCTGATGTGTCCGATAAGCCTCTCTATCCTGCTTACTTTCATTATAAGAGCGCTCTTTATAAACCGTGCGAGTTTTATCGTTACTATAATCCGGTTTTTGGCGGGAAATAGACTTATAAGTCTCCTTGATTCTTACTTCTTTCTTATACTCCGGATAACCGTTCTTTTCCGGATCGACGTATCCCCGCCTAATAACATCGCGATAGCGCGATTTGATTCCTTGATTCGGTTTCACTATGGCTTGATCAAGAATTATCGATTTATATCGAACCACGTTGACTCTATCTTCCCAACAGTAGCCGTAATGGTCATAGATAGTGATATAGTGATATCCATAATAGACTCTTGGGATAAATAAAGGGGCGACTCCCCAATATATCCCATCAATATAAATGGTAGCGCCAAAAGGATAATCAATATAGACCGAACCACAGAGACTCCAATCGGGGCAATCATAATTATATACAGGGCGGAAATAATACTGGTGCCACTCTTTGACTTCAAAAGAGGTCATGTCAAGCGCCCTAATACAATCATAACCACAGCCAAAATATGAAGCATTGATATAATCGAGAAAATCAAACGGGTCATTATCACATATCAGACCGGAACCATCAAACCATCTTGGCATCGGGAATGGATCGGATGATGCCACAATTTGAAGATATTCTGTTCCGGTCGGACCCTGCACCGTCAATTCATAATCATCATACGAATCGGGGATTTGATATATTCTCCCCCCTTGGATGCGGGGAGCATCGCCCGGCTCAACCGGATAAATCAGATTCACGCGCCCGCGCGTATCAATATTATATATCGCCACAAAGCAATCTTTATTGGCCCTGAAGGAAATTCTTATCTTATCCCCTTCATAGTATTCATCATCGTCAGTCCAAATTTCAGCGTCAAGATAGCGATCACGTCTTATATATTGGGCGTAATTTACGCCTTTATCATAATTGACTATCTCGGCGCTGGTGGAAATCGCCAGAGATATCAATATGCCCATCAGGGCGGTGCTAATCAGGTTTCTCTTTTTCATTTTTATCACCTCGTTTTTCTTATTTGACCAGATTGGTCTTTATTGTTCGCTTTAAGAAATCATCCTCATGCTGAGGACGGGCTAGCTCAGGGTTACCGGCATCTATTTGATAGGCCCAATCGAAATATACATGGGTATAGCCAATATCATTGACTCGAAGTTTGGCATAATGATCATTCGAAGTCCAAATTATATAGGTATGACCTAATATCGCCTCCGACCAGCCAATCTTAGACCAACCATCAGGATTGGTAGGGGAATAACTGATATCATCAATACTGCCGGTATACCCCATGTCCATTATATCAGTTTTATCATCAGCGACATTGATATAAAACACACCATCATAGCGCTCAATGTAAATATCCGCATTAATATTATTATATGGAACGATTGAGTAGGCTGAAAAATCATAACCGGAGACATCCGGCAATTGATTAAAATCAGCCAATTTCAGATTATAACCTTCCGGGCGCGGAGTATCAAAAACCGTTTCGTGGGATAATTCAGATTCGTGATTGTTTTCATCGACAGCGGATACGGCATAATAATATGTTGTGCCATTCTCAGGGGTTTTGTCAACAAATTCCTCAGTTCCACCAGTGCTGGTCCCTATGTAATGGTACTCATTATCATCAAGACTTCTATAAACACGATAGTGAGAAAGGTCTGATTCTCTTACCTGTAACCAATAAATGTAGATAGCTTCATCTGCGGTAATAGTATAAACCCCCTGCGGAGCGGCTGGAGTGCTGTCAATTTCCACATATTGAACCGTATTCTCCTCACAACCGAGTATTCCCAATCCTATCAGAATCAAAGCCAATGCCCATATTTTTTTCATTTTTTCTCTCCTGTTAATATCCGCAAATGAGTAAAACAAGTGATATGCCAAATTCGTCAATTTATTGACTAACAATAGGATAGTGATATGGCGGTCTGATTTTATTATGAGAATGGCACAGAAATTGTTCAATCACAATTTCTGATGCACAAAATTATTTAGATTCGAAAAGATTATACTCTTTGATCTTCATTCTCAAGGTATTTCGATGTATGCCAAGAACATCAGCGGATTTTCCAATATTCCGACCCATCCGGTCAAGAATTTTTTTAATATGACTTTTTTCCATATCCGCTAAAAGGTCGGAATCGGATGATAAAGATATCCCTTCGATACCAAAGCCGGGCAATTCCTTATTTGTTATTAAATTACTTCTTGCCAGGACTACCGCCCGCTCGATGACATTCTGTAATTCCCTGACATTTCCCGGCCAATTATAAGAAACAAGAGCGCCGGCCGCTTCAGGCGTAAATCCATCAATAGATTTTCCGAGCTTGCGGGAAAAATCCTCAAGAAATTTTTTGGCAAGAATAAGAATATCGCCATGGCGCGCAATCAATGACGGCATCTCAATTTTAATAACATTCAAACGATAATAAAGATCATCCCGAAATTTTCCTTCTTTAATGAGCTGTACCAATTCCTTATTGGTAGCGGCAATCAAGCGGATATCAAGCGCCAGACTATCTTCCCCCCCCAAGCGCTCAATTTTTCTTTCTTCAATGACACGAAGCAACTTGGCCTGCATCATCGGGGGCATATCGCCCACCTCATCAAGAAAAATAGTTCCGCCCTCGGCCAATTCGAATTTCCCTGATTTGCGGCGATCCGCGCCGGTGAAAGCTCCCTTCTCATACCCAAATAATTCTGATTCCAACAAATTCTCGGGAATAGCGGCGCAATTTACCGCTACAAAGCGATTATCCTTTCTCGGTGAAAGCGAATGTATTGCCCGCGCCGCTAACTCTTTTCCGGTGCCGGAGGGGCCTGTAACAAGAATCGTAGTATTCCCAGGAGCGGCCATACCTATCAATTCCAGCGATTTTTTAATAGCCTCTGATTGACCTATTATTTCCCCTGATCCAAATTTCTCAAGTAATGTATCATTAAGAATTTTATGCTCTAAAATAAGGCGGTGTTGTTCATTTGCCTTATGAAGATTAAACAGCAATTCTTCCAAATCAACCGGCTTTGTTTGGTAATGAAAGGCTCCCTGCTTCATGGCCGCCACAGCCGTTTCCACCGATCCAAAAGCAGTCAATACGACGATCTGGACAAATGGATTTACTTCTTTGAGCTTTGCAATCAATTCCAGCCCGTTCATGCCGGGCATTTTCATATCAACCAGGGCCAAAGGCGCAAATAATGATGGATAAATGGCAAGGGCCTCTTCGCCGGAACCGGCCTGTTTAACAAAAAAACCATTTTTTTCGAGATAGCCGGCCAACATTTGACGCTGACCGGATTCATCATCAACAACCAAAAGCTTTATCGAATTCATATTAGACAAAATATCTTAAAGAAGTTAAACTGCCAATAAAAAAAACGCCCCTCAGACCAACCGCCAACCCAAATCGTAGGGGCGCACGGCGTGCGCCCTTGCTATGATAAAAGTCAAATTATTTGGCTACCTTTTTTGTTATTTTCTTTTTTCCTCTTATTTTTTTCTTTGGTTTTATCTTCAGTTTGAACCAAAACT
>JAGVEJ010000237.1 GCA_020058225.1 Candidatus Zixiibacteriota bacterium
CTATCATCCCCGGGCGCCGTCCATGTCAGAGTTACCGATGTGCTTGTCGATACGGTAGCGGCAAAGTTGGTAATTGCCGCCGGCGGGGTTGATTCCTGAAGAGTCGCCCGGCTGATTACATTCGACAACGCCGACCAATTGGGGACTTCATCGGCGGCCTTAATGGCAATATAATAGATAGTGCCGGGGTTAAGGCCTGTGATAGTAAAAGTCTCCAACGTCCCTGGAGTATGAGGCGTTGGTTCGCCTGATGCCTGCGTAGCGGAGCCCCAATTTGCTTCTGTAATTGACGATGTCGAATAGCGAACATCATACTGAGTTGCTGTCCCTGATGCGCTGTCATCCCCGGGCGCTGTCCAAGTCAGTGAAATGGAATTTGAGGTTGCGGCCGCCGCCGCCAGCCCCTGCGATGCGGCAAAACCATCAGACGAAAAGATTATTAGTATTCCAAATAGGCCCACAAAATAAATCATTCGGGACACCGAATAGGCGCCAGAACTTTTTGAGCCATTCATATAGCCTCCTGCAAGTAATTTCGAAAGTTTTAACCGATTTGTCATCGCAAAGAGGTATTTAAAAAAGTGTGCCAAGGTTATCGTTAGTTTCAATCCTCCACGCTCGTAATAACTTGCGAATTTTCTATAGGATTACGGCCATGGCTGTAACAAGTTTGAGTGGTTCATTTTTTGAGCAAAATATAGGATTTGAACAAAATCGTTTCAACAACAAACTGATAATAATTAGAGCGTGCACAAATAATTATAAAATATATCTCATAAGCAATTTGGCTCAAATCGCATATTTGGAGTATTATTTCCCTTCTTATTTAAAAAAATTCTATCCAATATTCTTCTATTTTAATATCTTTATCGCCATGTTGAAATGCCTTTTTATTGTAACCATAATAATCTTTCTTCTTTTAATTTTTTTCTGCGGGCCATCAAATAGGATGACCTATACCGGCGCCCCTCAGCGCACCATCCCTCTTGACAGCGTCAAAGGTGATGCCGGGCCTTATCAATGGATTTATCCGCCACTTGAGCAAACCATTGATTTTGAAGTATTATCAGTTGATACGTGCAAAGTATTAATTGAATTGCGTAACTCAGGCACAAAATTGGTTAGAATATTAAAGGATTCTCTCTACACAGCGGGTAAACAGAGTCTCAACTGGAGCGCCGTGGATACCAATAAAGTTAAGCTTCCTTATGGCTATTATTACTATCGATTTGATATTTGCGGAAAAGTGTTCAACCGCAAATTCGATTTCCGTCCTCAAAAGTTTTAGTCTATAAAGAGCAAAATCAATCCATTGCCAATTAAAATTGCATATTGGCGAAAGGCTTTATTCTGCAACTTGTTGCACGGTTTTTTTCATACCCAAAAAATGTGCAAATTTTGATATTCATTATTATCACCATAAGCCGATACCTTAAGGGAAATCTACTTGTTATTTTGTAGGACGGGGGGAATAAAATATCGTGTCTAAGGAGAAAACATGCCAAGCATACTTGTAATCGATGACAAAGATTCCATGCGCACGATGCTCTCGCAAACATTAACCGAAGAAGGCTATCAGGTGGATACGGTCGAAGGGGGCAAGAAAGCATTGGATATTGCAAAGATCAAAAATTATGATCTTGCCGTGACCGATCTAAAGATGCCGGACATGGATGGTCTGGAAGTACTCTCCGGCCTTAAGGAAATTGATAACGATATTTCAGTTATCATTATGACCGCTTACGGCACGGTTGAGTCGGCTGTAGAGGCGATGAAAAAAGGGGCGTTCGATTTTATTCAAAAACCGTTTGAACCGAGTCATCTTAATATCATTATAGAACGCGCACTTGAAAATCGCAGACTTATAGCCGAAAACTCGCTCCTACGCGAAGAGTTAGCGCAGAATCTTGGTTTCAGTGAAATTATCGGCCAAAATGAGAAGATGCGAGAGGTCTCCCGATTGATACAAAAAGTATCCGGTTCCGATACCTCAGCGCTTCTATTAGGGGAATCAGGAACGGGCAAAGAGCTTTTTGCCCGCGCTATTCATAATCTTTCTCCACGCCGAGATAAACCCTATGTGGCTATTAATTGCGCCGCCATTCCGCATGAACTTCTCGAAAATGAATTATTCGGTTCGGAAAAAGGCGCTTATACCAGTTCCGTCGCCCGTAAGATGGGAAAATTCGAAATTGCCGAAGGCGGAAGCATTTTCCTTGATGAGATCGGCGATATGGATTTTGCCCTTCAAGCGAAACTTTTGCGAGTCCTCCAGCAAAAAAGCTTTGAGCGCCTTGGTGGAACAAAAGCAGTCTCGGTCAATGTCAGAGTGATTGCCGCCACCAATATGGATTTGAACGAGATGATTAAACGCAAACAATTCCGCGAAGACCTTTATTATCGTCTGTCGGTTTTTCCAATAACAATTCCGCCGCTGAGGGAGCGTCCCGATGATATTCGCCCGTTAGCGGAATTTTTTATCAATAAGTATTGTCGCGAAATGAAAAAGCAACAGAAGAGCCTTTCCAAAGAGGCGCTAAATCTTTTGGAAAAATACCATTGGCCGGGAAACGTGCGCGAGCTGGAAAATACTATCGAAAGAGCTATCATCCTTGCCGAAGGGAAAAAAATCACGCCTGACCACCTGGCAATACGACTCCCCTCTTCGGGCGACATTCGCCTGCGGGAAGGAGCCGGTTTGAAAGAAATAGGCTCCCATGCCCAAATGCAGGCCGAGCGAGCCGCCATCCTGCGAGTGCTGAGTCAGGTGCGCGGCAATAAGCGCAAGTGCGCCGAAATATTGAAAATCGATTACACCACTTTGTTTGATAAAATCAAAAAATACAGCATTGATGGAGAAAACAATACCAATTGACTCGCCACTTCGCCTGTCTTAATTTATAGATAAAAGCCGCCCGGAAATAACGGGCGGCTTTTGGTTTCTGCAGGGGCGCGCCGCCCCAAAATCAATCCACTCATATTATTGAGTTTCTCACTATTTATTGATATATTGAAATTGATTGATTTAATGCTGTCTAAATTTAATGACAAATATTGATATAAATAAATTTCAACGAAAAATTGCCATCACCGGCGGGGCCGGATTTATTGGCTCCAATTTACTGCTATATATGGTACCCAAATACAATCAGTATCTTTTTATCAATATCGACCGCCTTACTTATGCCGGAAACTTATCCAATTTAAAAACAATCGAAAACTCCCCCAATTACAGATTTGAGAAAATTGATATTGGTGATTTCAATGCTCTTAAGCTTTGTTTTGAAAAATACCATCTCGATGGTGTTATTCATCTGGCCGCAGAATCGCATGTGGATAGAAGTATCATTGGTCCGGCTGAATTTATTCAAACGAATATCGTCGGCACTTTCAATCTCCTTGAGCTGGCCAGAAAGCGGCACGAAGAAACCGATAATTTTCGATTTCATCATGTTTCCACCGATGAGGTTTTTGGTTCGCTTGGTGAAAGCGGTCATTTCAAAGAAAATTCACCTTATAATCCCAGTTCGCCATATTCGGCATCAAAGGCCTCAAGCGATCATCTCGTTAACGCTTACCATAAAACTTATGGACTCGATGTTGTGACCACCAATTGCTCGAATAATTACGGGCCTTATCAATTTCCTGAAAAACTGATTCCGTTGATGATTCGCAATGCCTGTGCGGCATTGCCTCTTCCGGTTTATGGCGATGGTGGGCATATCCGAGATTGGCTTCATGTGGAAGACCATTGTCGGGCGCTTGATTTGGTGTTTCATGCCGGAAAAACCGGTCAAACCTATAATATCGGTGGACATAATGAAATACGGAATATTGAGCTGGTAAAAATGATTTGCGGGATTCTGGATGATATTCTTGGTGGAGGGCCCCGTGAAAATCTAATTACCTTTGTCAAAGATAGGCCCGGCCATGATCGGCGTTATGCCATTTCTGCTTCCTACATCGCAAATGAACTGGGATGGCAACCACAATATTCATTCAATGATGGCCTTCGGAAAACAATTATCTGGTATATTGAAAATAAAAAATGGCTGGAGAATTGCATCAACGGCGAATATCTTAAATATTATGCTATGAATTACTCTAACCGTTAGGAACAAGAAATAACCATGGTGAAAAAAGGTATAATATTGGCCGGCGGTAGCGGTAACCGCCTGTATCCCATGACACAAGTGGCCTGCAAACAGCTTCTCCCAATTTACGATAAACCGATGATTTATTATCCTCTTTCCACCCTGATGCTTTTTGGCATAACCGAAATATTGATAATCTCCACCCCAAAAGATATGCCACAATTTCAAGCCCTGTTCGGTGATGGCCGTCATTTTGGCCTAAATATTTCCTACAAGATTCAGGAAAAGCCCAATGGCATCGCTGAGGCTTTCATTATTGGCGAGCAATTTATCAATGGTGAAAATGTGGTCCTAAGTCTGGGGGATAATATTTTCTATGGGGTTTATGATTTTGTTCGTCATGCCCGTGATTTTCATGAAGGAGCTTTGGTTTTCGGGTATTATGTAAAGGATCCCGAACGATATGGCGTAATTGAGTTCAATAATGAAGGCGGGATTCTATCCATTGAGGAAAAACCTGCTCAGCCCAAATCAAACTATGCCGTAACCGGATTATATATCTATGACTCAAATGTAGTGGGGATATCCAAAAACCTGAAGCCATCGTGGCGAGGCGAACTGGAAATAACCGATATAAACAAAGCTTATCATGAAACGGGAAAACTGCGCGCCGAAAAATTGGGGCGGGGCATTGCCTGGCTTGATACCGGAACATCAGAAAGCATGCTTGATGCGGGAAATTTTATAGCGACCATTGAGAAAAGGCAGGGGCAAAAAATCGCCTGCATTGAAGAAATTTCCTATCGAATGCGGTTTATTAATCGCCAACAAATGCAAATGCTTTTGGATAACATGGCGGACAACGAATACCGAAAATATCTGCTTGAAGTCGTTCGTGAGGTCGATAGTGAGTCTAAGAATACTGGTTACCGGCCGTAATGGTCAGCTGGGCCGCGACCTCATTAATTTTCTATCCACTTATTATATAGTAAAGGGAGTTGATATCGATGATTTCGACATCAGAAATTACAAAGCCGCCAGGGAGTATATAACCCGATACGAACCTGATATTGTTCTACATTGTGCGGCTTTTACAGATGTTGATGCCTGCGAATCAGATGTTAAGACGGCCTTGGATATAAACGCCACAGGAACGGAAAATATCGCCAATGTATGCCAAGAAATCGATGCCAGAATTATTTATTATTCCACCGATTATGTTTTCGATGGAGAAAAATATTCGCCCTACACCGAAGAAGACCGTCCGAATCCAAAAACAGTCTATGGAATAAGCAAATATGAGGGGGAAAAATACATTGAGGAAATTTCCCGCAATCATGCGATAATGAGAATTGCATGGTTATATGGCGCTAATGGCAGAAATTTCATCAAAACCATGATTAAATTGGGGCTGGAACAATTGCAAAATAGGGCCGAAGGAAAAAATATCACACCCTTCAAAGTCGTCAATGACCAAATCGGCGACCCAACTTGGACAATGGAAATCGCTAAACAAACTAAACTAATTATTGATAATAATTTGATAGGCTTGTTCCATTGTACCTCCAACGGCGAGATATCATGGTATCAATTTGCCAAATTGATTTTCGAATATTTATCCATGGATGTTACAATTAATCCATGTACTACAGCGGAATTCCCACGACCGGCGCCAAGGCCAAAATATACCGGCATGGAAAATCTAAGACTGAAAAATCTTGGGTTAAATATTATGCGATTTCATGAGCAACCGCTTAAAGAATTTCTGGAAAAATTTGGGGAAAGATTGAAAGATGAATTGTAACATTGAAAGCGTAATAATAAGAGAATTAAAACAGCACGACGATTCCCGCGGCTGGCTAATTGAGCTTTTCCGGAATGATGAAATCGGAAGTTTAATCAATCCGGCCATGTCCTATGTTTCCATGACAAAACCAGGCGTCACAAGAGGACCGCATGAGCATCATGAGCAAACAGATTTCTTCTGTTTTATTGGTCCTTCAATTTTTCGTCTTTACCTCTGGGATAATCGCCCCAATTCCAGCACATATAACCATAGATATGTCGGGGATTTTGGTGAAAATAATAAAGTGGCGGTTATTATTCCCCCGGGAATAGTGCATGCCTATAAAAATATCGGAGAATGTAATGGGTTGGTTTATAATTCACCGAATAAACTCTATGCCGGAATAAATCGCCAAGAACCTGTGGATGAAATAAGATACGAGAATAATCCCAATTCCCCATTTGTAATAGGGGAATAACCATTCATTAATCTCACCATTACTGCATTCTGTTAATATTCGCGATATAACTTCCTAACTCCAAATGGCATAACAATTGCAATCGATGCTTCCCTTAATATTCCCTTTACATCGCCCGATAATTGGGTTAAATTATCAAGCTAAATTTAAGATGGGTTATGTAATAAAATGAAATTTGCTCAGCCTAAAGATGATTTCAGCATCCCTGCGATGGAAAAACAAATCCTCGATTTCTGGGATAAAGAAAAAATTTTTGAAAAATCGCTCCTTGCGGCCAAGAACCACCCTGAATTTGCTTTTTATGAAGGCCCCCCGACGGCCAATGGTCGTCCGGGTATTCATCATATAATTTCCCGCACCATCAAGGACCTAATCTGCCGATACAAGTCGATGAAGAGATTTAGGGTAGAGCGAAAAGGTGGTTGGGATACGCATGGTCTTCCGGTTGAAATTGAAGTGGAAAAGGCGCTCCAACTGGATAGCAAGCCCAAAGTTATTGAATATGGTGTTGCCAAATTTAATCAAAAATGCAAAGAATCGGTATTTAAATATATTGATGATTGGAATGAAATAACCCACAGGATTGGATACTGGTTGGATTTGTCCGATGCTTATATCACTCTAACTAACGATTATATTGAGACTGTTTGGTGGATACTTAAAAATCTATACGATAGAGATCTTATATACAAAGGGTATAAGACCGTTTCTTTTTGCCCTCGTTGCGGAACGGCTCTTTCAAGTCATGAAGTTGCTCAAGGGTATGAAGAGGTTCCTGACCCGTCTGTTTTTATTAAAATCAAAGCGATCGATGGAGATTTTTCATATCTGGTTTGGACTACTACGCCATGGACTCTTCCATCAAACGCCGCTCTTTGTATGCACCCGGACGCCAATTATGCTTTGGTTGAATTTAATGGAGAAAAGCTGGTGATGGCTGAGGCCTTATTGCTAAAAGTCCTTGGCCCGGGATTTGATATTCTTGAGGTTAAAAAGGGTTCGGATTTTCAAAAACGAAAATATGTCCCGCTTTTTGATTTTTTCCGGGATAAGACAGATAAGGCCTATTATGTTATCAATGGAGATTTCGTAACTCTTGATGACGGCACAGGAATTGTCCATATTGCTCCAGGGTATGGCTCTGACGACTATGAAGCCGGGATGAAAAATAGCCTGCCAGTGCTTCAGGCGGTAGGCCCTGATGGGCGTTTTATTGAGCTGTCGGGCAAATATGCCGGCAAATGGGTGAAAGATGCCGACCCTGAAATAATCGATGACCTAAAGGCAGAGGGGAAATTATTCAAAAAAGAAACCTACATTCATAACTACCCCTTCTGTTGGAGATGTGATTCGCCTCTACTTTACATTGCCCGTCAGTGTTGGTATATAAAGACCACCCAATTCAAAGATCAGCTTATAAAAAACAGCAATATCTCAAAGTGGTACCCGGATGAAATTCGTACCGGACGTATGCTTGATTGGCTGGAAAATAATATCGATTGGGCGTTGTCCCGCGAACGATTTTGGGGAACACCTCTCCCTATTTGGATATGCGATGATGAAAAATGCGGCCACGCGATGGCGGTTGGATCAATTGAGCAATTGCGAAAAGATGGTATCAACGTCCCGAATATTCTCGATTTGCACAAGCCAATGATTGATGATATAAAGCTGAAATGCGAAAAATGCAACGGCGCCATGACTCGGGTACCGGAAGTTATCGATACTTGGTTTGATTCGGGCGCCATGCCGTATGCTCAGTGGCATTATCCCTTTGAAAACAAAGAGTATATCGATAAGGGGATAAAATATCCGGCCGATTTTATTTCCGAGGCGGTTGATCAAACCAGGGGCTGGTTCTATTCGCTTTTGGCGATATCGACACTTTTATTTGATAAACCCGCTTTTAAGAATGTCATTGTTATTGAGTTGATTTTGGACAAATTTGGCAAGAAAATGTCCAAACATAAAGGGAATGTCGTTGATCCATTTAATATTATTTATAAGCATGGCGCAGACCCACTTCGCTGGTATATGATTTCGAACTCAAATCCATGGGTGTCAACTAAATTTGATGAAAACGGGCTGATTGAGGTCATTAGAAAGTTTTTTGATACATTAAAAAATAGTTATAGTTTCTTTGCGTTATATGCCAATATTGATAATCTTGCCGAGCGAGCGCACAATGAAAATAAAACCGTCGAGGATTTTCTTGCGCAATTTGCCGGTTCACCGGAAAGAATAGATTTATGGATTGAATCAAGATTCAATTCGTTGGTTAAAAAAGTCACGGAAAAATTGGATAATTACGACCTGACTCCGCCGGCCAGAATGATTACAGAATTTGTCATCGACGATCTTTCAAATTGGTATATAAGGCTTAATCGTCGGCGATTCTGGGGGCCGGGCAATGATTCCTCCAAAATGCGGTCGTTTTCAACGTTATACAGAATGTTGGTTGGCACGGCAAAATTGATTGCTCCCTATGCGCCATTTACATCGGAATATCTCTGGCATGAGCTGACCGCACCTAATAACGGCAAAAATTTCCCATCAATTCATATGTCTGATTATCCGGACTTTGATGAAAAAGCGATTGACCTTGCGCTTGAAGAATCGATGTCATTGACACAAAAAATTGTCTCGCTTGGGCGAGCGGCTCGAAGCCGGAAAAATCTTAAAGTCCGCCAACCACTTCCCGGAATTTCTGTCAATATTTCGGGTATTGGACAATTCGACAAATTGGCCGGAGAGCTTCCGATAATAATGGAAGAACTTAATATCAAGACGGTAGCTGAATTAAAGGATGTGTCACAGGTTGTTACTTTTAAGGCCAAACTGAATTTTGCCAAAGCGGGACCAAAACTGGGCTCATTGGTTAAAGATGTGGCGGCAAAACTGATAAATTTGACTCAAGATGACCTGAGGAATTTTGTTTCAACCGGTGAAATTGAAATTCCGATTGCCGATTCTATGATAAAACTTTCCGCCGAAGAGTTGGAAGTTCAGAAAATTGAAAAAGAAGGAGTTGCGGTCGAAAGCGACGGCGGAATCACCGTGTCGTTAAATACAACTATTGACGATGGTCTTAGAGATGAGGGTTTTGCGCGCGAAATGATCAATAAAATCCAAAATATGAGAAAAAGTGCTGGATTTGAGGTCACCGATCGTATAAATATACTGGTCAGCACAATCGATCCCTTGCAATCGGCGGTGCAAAGATATGGAGAATTTATTTGCCATGAGACTTTGGCAGACAAAATAGAGCTTATAGAGAAAATGCCGCCGGATAAGGGCGGAACAAACTGGAATATTAACGGTATTAAGGCTGATATAGCCGTTATAAGGAAATAAATGGGAACCCCATTCAAAAAAGACGAACTCGAGAAATTCGAGAAACTCCTGCTGAAAAAGCGTGAGGAACTGATGGACGAACTCAAGATGAGAAAAACTCAGCTTGATGAGACTATCAAGGATGCCACCGGCGACCTTTCCAGTTATTCTTATCACATGGCAGACCAAGGGACGGACGCTATGGAACGTGAAAAGGCCTTCATGTTCGCCTCTAAATCCGGCCGTCTTCTCTATCATATTGATGAGGCGATTCGACGTCTTCGCAAAGGGGAATATGGTTTTTGCCAAACATGCGGAAAGCCGATTCAGAGAGCTCGCCTCGAAGCCGTACCGCATGCTCGTCTATGTATTGAGTGCAAGGGAAAAGAAGAGGAGGCCAAGGCTGGCCATTGAGACCAAACGTTTATTGGGACCTCTCCTCCTAATTCTTTTGGTTATTATTTTGGCCGACCAAATTACAAAAATATGGGCGACTGATGCGCTCAAAGACAATGCAACAGCCCAAATCATGGGCGATTTTATTCAATTAAGAATTGTTTATAATATCGGTGGAGCCATGGGGACCGCCCTTGGGAATAGTGTTTTTTATCTTATCTCTTCAATTTTAATTCTTGTTGTAGTTTTATATTTAGCCATTACCAACATTTCAAATAAATTCTTCTCCCTCCCACTTGTGGCAATTGCGGGGGGCGCCGTTGGAAATATTATTGACAGAATCAGAATAGGAAAAGTGATAGATTTTATTGATGTTGATATTCCGGATATAAATCTATTTGGCTTCAAGCTGGAGCGTTGGTGGACGTTTAATGTCGCCGATGCGGCTATCACGGTAGGGATGATTTTTCTGCTTGCCTATATCATCTTTGGGAAAAGAGAAAAGGCAGTGGGAGAGACAAACCACATTCCTAAATAATTTAATTCCAACGGTGTATCAGCTCCGTTTTGACGGGTAGGGAGAAAAAGGGAGCACAAAATATCGATTCCGGTGTCCGGGGGCGCCGCCATAGTATGTGCCTCGATTTTCAAGAAGCAGGGGTTGCCATTGTTTCAAAAGGAACCTATATTCGACAGGCTTGTTATGATGGTTTAAGCTTTAGAAAAGAGGTTTAATATGATCGATAAAAATGAAATAATGAAAGTCCTAGCGCAAATAGAAGATCCCGAATTGCGCCGGCCATTGACCGACCTGGGTATGGTCAAATTCATTGAAATTGAGGGAAAAGATATTAAAGTCGGAATATCGCTGACGATTCCCGGTTGTCCGTTGAAGCAAAAAATTCAGGATGATATTATACAGAAAGTCGGGTTCATGGAGGGAGTGGGAAGGGTTGAAATTGTTTTCGATGCCATGAGCGATGAACAGAGAAAATCCCTTATGCAAAAACTTTATGGGGAAAACCATGGGAATCAGAAGGGCTTCCATAGAAATGGCGCCATTGTAATGGGAGATTTTGCAAAAAGAGTAATAGCGGTAGCCTCGGGCAAAGGCGGGGTGGGAAAATCAACAGTCACTGCCAATTTGGCGGCGGCACTGGGGCGATTGGGATATAAGGTTGCAGTTTTGGATGCCGATGTCTATGGGTTTTCCATCCCACGCATGCTGGGAATCAGTGGCAAGCCGACCGAAATTGATGATAATATAGTACCATTGCGCCGTGAAAATATACAGGTAATATCGATGGGCTTTTTCGTAGAAGAGGATATGCCGGTTATATGGCGCGGTCCGTTACTTCATAAGGCAATAAGTCAGTTTTTAACTGATGTTTTATGGGATAAGTCCGATTTTCTTCTTTTGGATCTTCCCCCCGGAACCGGTGATGTGACTCTTACCATTGCTCAATCAATCCCCAAGGCCGAATTATTAGTGGTGACAACACCACAACCGGCGGCATCTCATACGGCAGGAAGGGTTGCCAGATTGGCAGAAAAAACAAATTTGAAGATTCTTGGCGTGGTAGAAAATATGTCATACTATGAGACCAACGGCAAAAGAGAATATATCTTTGGAAAAGATGGCGGAAAACAATTGGCGCAGACATTGTCCGTTCCATTTTTGGGAGAAATCCCTATAAAAACAGAAATAAGAGAGGGAGCCGATATGGGGAATCCTGCCGCTTTTTCAGAAAATAATGAAATTGCCCAGTATTATCTTCAAATTGCATCTATGATAGCCAAAGGGAATAGTTGATTAGTACTCATTGCTAAATTACAGGTTACAATAAGTGAGAATTTTTTGAGTGATAACAAACTTGGTAGATAATTTTTTCTCAAAAATATTTCCTTCTGTAATTATGCTTGGCATAACAGGTTCCATTCTTTTGATTTTTTGTGAAGGGTCTTCTTGACCATCGGCCATATTTCTTATTATTATCTCCTTGTCGGAAGTTGTTATTTAACAGGATGTTAAAAAGATGTGGAAATCTTTTTTTAGTGGGGATGCCATTGGTTATGCCACAACAACTTAGTTGTTTTATGGTCTGTGTTAAATGTGAATTGCTTTGTTGAAAACTTTAATGGCAGTTCCTTTAAGTTAATTAACAAATTTAATTTATTGTCGCTCAACTATAGGAGAATCTTAGCCTTATATAGACTAAGGGGGATGGATGCCTTACGCTATTAAGAGTAACAATTGCAAGCTCTGGGAGGGGTGTTTAAATTATGTATCGGTGCGAACCAAAAAATCCTCATACAATACCTGGTTTAAGCACACTCGGGGCTCTCTGGATGTAAACGGCAATCTTAAAATTGCTGTGCCCAATCAGTTTGTTGCTGATTGGCTGACTGACAGATATGCTGAATTGATTTCTGAATCAATCAAGGAAGTCAACGGTTCATGTCTTGGTTATTCATTTGAATTAATGGATGATTCTGAGGTTGCCGGTCAAACTGAGATAGAGTTTCACAGGCAACCGGCCATCAGAACCAAAAACGGTAACAATGATGGTCATTTGAATGAACGATTCCGGTTTGATAGCTTTGTGGTCGGAAATTTTAACCAATTCGCTCATGCTACGGCTTCGGCGGTTGCCGAGGCGCCGGGAAAGACTAACTATAATCCGTTATTACTTTATGGTAGAACCGGCTTGGGAAAAACTCATTTGCTTCAAGCGATTGGCCATTATATTTATGAAAATTATCCGCAGAAACGGGTAATGTATGCCACCTCGGAGAAATTTACTTCTGATTTCATTAATTCCATTTCCAATGGCACTATCGCCAATTTTGCCTCACAATATCGTACCGCCGATATTCTTTTAATTGATGATATTCAGTTTTTCTCGGGAAAAGAATCCACCCAAGAGCAATTCTTTCATACTTTCAATGATCTTCAGCACTCAGGAAAACAAGTTGTGTTGACATCTGACCGTCACCCCAAGGATATAAAGGGGCTTGAAGAGAGACTGCTCTCGAGGTTTTCTTCCGGGCTGGTAGCGGATCTCCAGCCCCCCGATTTGGAAACAAGGATCGCTATTTTAAGACGAAGAACCGAGCAGGAGGGAACCGCCCTTTCGGAAGATGTATTATTTTTCATCGCTGATAATGTCCATACGAATATTCGTGAGCTGGAGGGATGTCTCACAAGGCTATTGGCGTATGCATCTCTTGAAAAATGCGCCATTGACTTGACCTTTGCCACGCGCGTTCTTGGAAAAGAAATTTTGCGCCCCAAAAAAGAGCTTTCCATACCGGAAATTCAGAAGAAGACTGCAGAATTTTTTAGAATTGATTTTGAGATGATGACGGCTAAGAAAAAAACGGCTGAAATTGCCATCGCCAGACAGATAGCTATGTATTTAACCAGAAAACACACCAATTCTTCTTTAAAAAGAATTGGAGAAGCTTTCGGGGGGAGAGATCATTCCACTGTTATACATGCTTGCGATTTGGTGGAGAATAAAATTGCTGAAGATTTTGACTTTCGCGAAAAGATAAACAATCTTTCTGGTTTGCTTTTAGGGTAGCTGGATAACGGGTGTATAATAATGTAGAAAATATGTGGGAATCTATTTCATGTGGATTGGTTAATGGGTATAAAACTTTTATTGACATTGAATCCACAAATGAATTATTTTTTAAAAATTGATAAGTAGTTAATATTAAAAGAAATAACAAATAAGAGGATTAATTCCAGAATAATTTCAACATATTCACAGGTATTATTAATATGATTATTAAGATATACCTGAGTATAATTTAAATCTTATATGTGAATATCGATTCCGGAGGATAGCAAGTATGAAATTCAATCTTTCAAAATCTCGTCTCAGCGGATATCTTCAGTCGGTCTTGCAGGTTGTTCCATCAAAGTCAGCTTTGCCAGTTCTTTCCAATATTCTCTTTGAGGCATTGGAGGATAAGCTTAAAATATCTGCTACCGATCTTGAGGTTTCTATTACCGCTACATTTGATTGTGCTGTCAGCAAAAAAGGCTCGGCGGTTCTACCTGCGAGATATGTTGCCGAGATCATACGCGAATTGCCGGAGTCTGAGATATCCTTTGATGGGACATCGAGCCGTGTGGAAATGAAAGTTCCCAACGGTTCATATAAAATTGCCTGTTTTCCCGCTGATGATTTTCCTAAACTCCCGATGGTAAATACCAAAAAACAAATAAATGTTGATGCCGCAGATTTGGTTTCTATGATACGAAGAACGACATTTGCCTGCTCGGTAGATGAGACCAGACCGGCTCTTAATGGCGTTCTCTGGTCCACTAAGGGTGACATGATGTCGATGGTAGCTACCGATGGTCATCGTTTGGCCAAAGTATCAGTGGAAAATAAAAAACTAAAGGGAATGTCTGAAGATATAATAGTACCACCAAAAGTGCTGAATATAATTCCTAAGTTTGCGGATGAATCCAATGGAGAAATAGGAATAATTTTCGGTGAAAATAATGTAATATTCAACTTGGGAGATGTTATTCTTAGCTCTCGACTTATTGAGGGACCTTACCCCAATTATGAACAGGTCATCCCTGCGGAAAACGATAAAAGAATGGTAATTTCCAAAAGCGATTTAGCAGGAGCAGTAAGACGAGTTTCAATATTGTCCAACACTTTGACACATCAGGTGAAATTTAATATCAAGAACAATTCTCTAACCATTTCCACGACCAATGCCGATGTTGGCGGGGAAGCGAGAGAAACTTTATCGTGCGATTATACCGGAGAGGGAGTAGAACTTGGGTATAATGCCAATTATGTCACCGACATTCTTGCAAAAATAGATGGCGAGGAGGTGATATTTGAGCTTACCAATGCCATATCCGCTGGAGTGATTTATTCCCCATCCATACCTAAGGATAACTTTTTATGCTTAGTGATGCCGTTAAGGTTGGCCGACTAAATAGAAATCAAGGTTGTTCATAATTGCGGTAAAGAACATGGTGAATGATAGTTAGTTCAATAAAATTAACTTCATTTAGGAATTTTGAAAATGTGAGCGCCATCTTTTCGGATGGCGCTAATATTTTTTTTGGTAAAAATGGAGCTGGAAAAAGCAATCTTCTTGAAGCCATTTTTTTGACGCTTTTGGGAAAATCACCCCGTGGCGCCCGGGATGCTGTTATGGTCGCAGAAGGGGCAAATTTTTATCGAGTCGAAGGAGAAGTGCGGACGGGAAAGCAGACACAATCTGTAGCTATTGCCTATGACACGGGCGGACGGAAAAAAATCACTATCGATAAAACGCCATCACGAAATTCGGGACTGTTTGAGAGATTCTCTGCAGTATCATTTGGGCCCACAGATTTGGAAATTTTATCCGGCCCGCCTTCAAAGCGCCGAGAATATATAAATATTTATTTGTCACAGGCATCGGCCAAACATCTTTCTTATTTATCTGATTATCATAAAGCTTTGGAGCAACGCAATGCTTTTCTTCGACAAAACGAATATGGAGGCGCCAATCCTTATGATGAAATGGTGATAGAACTTGGTTCGCAAATAACGCTGCAAAGGAAATTGTTTTTGGAAATAATTTCTGGGGATGCAGGGGAGTATCATGCCAATATTTCTGATGGACAGAATCTGAAAACTGCTTATACTCCCTCAGTGGAATTAAATGATGATTTTGGAGATATAAAATTGATCAAATTGCAATTTGAGAAAACGATTGGCCGACTAAAAGAGCGGGAAAAAATTCTTCAAACATCGCTTGTCGGACCACATCGGGATGATATTGATTTTTATATTAACGGTCGTCCAGCGCGAACGCATGCGTCGCAAGGAGAGATGAGAACGGCCGCCATTGCTCTAAAACTGGCCGTATTCGACTATTTAAAAAGGATTCAAAAAATATCTCCATTACTTCTTCTTGATGAAATTTTCGCCGAACTGGATATTTCCAGAAGAAGAAAATTAATTGATTCGTTTGGACAATTTGAACAGCTTTTTCTCACCACCGCTACTGATATTCCGGAACTTGCTTCAAACGAACGAAAAAAGTTTGTAATTGAAAATAATAGCATCAATCCGGAATAAGACAAACAAAAAATGCCTCGCTTAAAAATAATAAATCTTTCCAAAAAATTTGCAGGGAAGCAAATAATTGCCAATATCTCTTTTGAGACCATAGACGGAGAATTTGTTGTTGTATTGGGACCTTCTGGATGCGGCAAATCGACCTTGCTTAGGCTAATTGCTGGTCTTGAGGACGCCGATTCGGGGGAGATTTATATAGGCGAGACTCGAATTGATGCTTTGACTCCGCAAAAGCGGAATGTGGCGCTGGTATTTCAGAATTATGCTCTATACCCTCACATGACAGTGGCGGAAAATCTCGCCTTCCCCTTGAAAATTGTTCATGCCAAAAAGGAAGAAATAAAAGAAAAGGTAAAAGAGACGGCGGAATTGATCGGTCTGGTAGAGCGGCTTGATTCCAAACCGGCGACGCTCTCTGGAGGGCAAAGGCAAAGAGTCGCATTGGGAAGAGCTATAATCAGAAAGCCGGATTTATTCTTGCTTGATGAACCGCTGTCTAATCTGGATGCTGATCTACGCCAAAAAATGCGGCGCGAGTTGGTAGAGCTTCAAAGAAAATTGAGCGCCACCACTATCTACGTCACCCATGATCAGATTGAAGCAATGACCATGGCAGATAGAATGGTTGTTATAGAATCTGGCGAAATCAAGCAGATTGGTACACCGGAAGAGGTTTATAATCAGCCCGCCGATACTTTTGTGGCATCATTTATTGGTACGTCGAAAATTAATCTTATTCATGGGACGATAGAGAATCATGTATTAAACCCCTTAGGATTACCGGCGCCAATTAATACACCAATAATAAAAGAGATTATTATTGGTATTCGTCCGGAAGATATTATTTTTGATGCAAATGGCGAGCATTCAGGCAAAATAATATGTCTGGAATTTTTGGGAGACCGGACAATAGCGACAATTGAATTTGGCAATGAGAGGATGACATCAATTATGGATTCAAATGATGGCAAAACTGGTGAGCAAATTCGCTTTTTCATAAGGCGGGAGAAGATTCTTTGTTTTGATAGGAACACTGGCGAAAGGTTGACATAGCTAATTGATCCAAATGCGCAAGTTCAATTGCCCCAACATTGTTGTCAGCAAATGCCTGGGATTTGAAGCGGTCAGGTACAATGGAGCCATAATTTTCAATGATTTTATTGAAAAGTTGAAATCGTATGTCAATTTTGTTTCAATATGTCCTGAAATGGAAATAGGTCTCGGTACCCCACGGGAACCGATTCGCATTGTTATTTCACAGGAACGGCTCAAATTGATTCAGCCTTCCACCGGACAGGATTTAACTGATAAAATGAATCGCTTTTCGAGCAAATTTTTGAAATCTCTTAAAAATATTGATGGTTTTATTCTGAAAAGCCGGTCGCCATCATGCGGAATTAAGGATGTTAAAATTCATTCGGAAAAAGAAAATATTCCGTCAATCGGCAAGGGAGCTGGATTTTTTGGCGGCAAGGTTTTGGATTTACATGCGAATTGCGCCATTGAAGATGAGGGAAGGTTGCTTAATTTAAAAATCCGCGAGCATTTTCTTACCAAAATATTTGCATTTACAAAACTTCGAGAAACGATAAAATCCGGTTCGATGAGACAGCTGGTCTTATTTCATGCACAAAATAAATTATTGCTTATGGCGCATAATCAAAAAGAATTAAGAAATCTTGGAAAAATTGTGGCTAATCATGATCGGAATAAATTTGAGATGTTGGCCAAAGAATATGATGAACATTTCCGTTTAGCAATAACTCGACCTGCCCGTGACGGGGCCAATATAAATGTCTTCATGCATGCCCTGGGGTATTTTTCGGATGAATTAACCTCAAGAGAGAAAAAATATTTTCTCAAGACTCTTGAGGATTTCCGCAAGAAAAAGGCTGTGTTCGCAACGATCTCCGGAATAGTAAAGGCGTGGATAGTGCGATTTGAAAATGAATATCTGCAAAGCCAGTCATTTTTTTATCCATATCCAGAAGAATTGATTGAAATTATTGACACAGGTCGGGGACGCGAAATATGAGATTGTACAAATTGGAGAGGAAGCAAATTATTCCTGCAAAAATTGATGATGTTTGGAATTTTTTCTCCAATCCGATCAAACTCAACATGATTACTCCACCCGATTTGGCTCTTAATATAACCTCGGAATTACCGCATGAAGTCTTTGCGGGTTTATTAATAATCTATACCGTGAGGCCTTTCACAGGTATGAAGGTCAAATGGGTGACGGAAATTACGCATGTCGAAAGACCATATATGTTCGTGGATGAACAAAGATTCGGGCCATATCGATTCTGGCATCACCGGCATATCTTTCGCGAAGTTTCGGAAGGAACGGAGGCTGAAGACTATGTTGTCTATGCCCTCCGCTTTGATCCTTTCAGCCGACCGATTAATGCAATTTTTGTGAAAAGACAATTGGAATATATCTTTGATTATCGTCGAGAGGCAATAAGAAAGATATTTGGGGTAGAATAACCGCCATGATAAATTGCCATGATTGAAAATTCAAGAATACAGATATTGAACGACAAAAAGGCCGTCAAAGGGAAATATGTTGTTTATTGGATGCAAGCCTCTCAGCGAGTGGAGTATAATCATGCGCTTGAGTATGCCATACAGCAGGCCAATGAATTGGGGAAACCTCTAATAGTGTTTTTTGGATTAACGGACAATTTCCCATCGGCAAATTATCGTCATTATGCTTTCATGTTGGATGGTCTTAAAGAAGTAAATGCCGCCCTGAACGAGAGGGGCATTAAAATAATAGTGCGGCATGTTTCCCCTGAAATTGGGATAAATCAAATAGCCAAGAACGCTTCTCTTGTGGCGGTCGATCGCGGATATACACGCATTCAGAGGTACTGGCGAAAGTGTGCAGCGGGAATGATTGACTGCCCCCTCATACAAATTGAATCGGATGTTGTGGTACCACTTGAAGAGGTATCAGCAAAGGAGGAGTATTCTGCGGCGACCATTCGGGGCAAAATTCATAGAAGATTGAAGGATTTTCTGACGCCGCTAAAAAGTATTAAAATTAAAAAAGACTCATTATCTCTGAGGATAGAGACTATTTCTGTTGATGAAACAAAAAAAAGACTCGCAAGATTAAAAATAGATAGATCGGTCAAAAGCGTGAATAATTTTGTCGGGGGATTATCGCAAGCAAAAATAAAATTGGAGGAATTTATATCCGGCAGGCTCAAAAAATATGATATTCTCCGCAATGATCCCAATCAAAAAGCAACATCGGATTTAAGCCCCTATTTGCATTTCGGACAAATATCTCCATTATATATTGCTTTGAGGGTTGTCGGGACAAAGGGCGCAGGGCGGGATGCCTTTCTGGAAGAATTGATAGTGCGGCGGGAATTGAGCATGAATTTTGTTTCTTATAATCAGAATTACGATACTTATGATTGTCTTCCTGATTGGTGCAAGATAACCCTGAAAGAGCATGAGAAAGACAAACGGGAATATATTTATTCCATAGGCCAACTGGAAAAAGCCGAGACGCATGATCCCTATTGGAACGCCGCCCAAGAAGAAATGGTATATTTGGGCAAAATGCACGGGTATATGAGAATGTATTGGGGAAAAAAGATTCTGGAATGGACGGAAAGACCCGAGGAAGCATATCGAATAGCTCTATATTTGAATGATAAATATGAGCTTGATGGGCGTGACCCAAATGGGTATGCCGGTGTGGCCTGGTGTTTCGGCATGCATGATCGCCCTTGGCAAGAAAGACCAATATTCGGGAAAATCCGTTATATGAACGCCGAAGGATTAAGACGCAAATTTGACGCTGATCAATACGTAAAAATGGTGGAAGAAAAATGCGGGATTTATCGGGCGTAGCGATTTGCCATCAAGGTCCGCTCCAGGCGGGATTTATCAAACCCTTCCCCATTCCTGGTTGACATAAATGTTAAATCGGGAAAGTCATAGATTAGCCGATTTCTCTCTGGCCGTGCGAGAATCAACTATCAAACGACTTTGTTTGGTGAAAGCGGGGAATATGAATTGGCGACCGACCGACGACGCAATGAGTATCGCCGATATCGCACAGCACCTAATTGACGCCGATCTCTGGCTATTCGAAAAGATTAAAAATCCGTCGCTTAATTCAATTAAGGGCGAAGCAAAAATTTCTAATACCGTAGCGCCGCTTGATTTTTCGGAATTATTGGAACGCTTAAATAGGATAGGCCAAGAACGGGCTGAATTTATTAGAGGCCTGGATGGTTTGGCTCTTGAAAAAATGATTCCTGATGATAGGTTCGGGGGCGAAGTAAGCATCTGGTGGGTCATCGTGCGCGGCAACCTTGACCATGAAATTCATCATCGAGGCCAAATTTCAGTCTATTTGAAATTGCTAAATAGAAAATAAAAAAGGGGCCGGTTTCCCGACCCCCTTAGCTATTGGTGTAAATAAATTATTTGAGCAAAATCATCTTTTTGCTTTCGACAAAATCACCGGCCTTTATCCTATAGAGATAAATACCGCTGGCCACGATATTTCCAAAATTATCCTCGCCATTCCAATCCACCATATAATTTCCGGCTGAATAATGATTATCGGCGAGCGTGACGATCTCACGACCGGTTATGTCATATACTTTAATTACAACATCAGAAGCCCGCGGCATAGAAAATTCAAATCGAGTGGAGAGATTGAAGGGGTTGGGGTAATTTTGAGTCAACGAATATTCTATTGGGAGATTTGATGTTGGAATTTCGGCGACATCGTTATTATTCACAAGAGAGCGCGAAATACTCCAATCGCCATCACCACAGGTATTCTTCGCTTTAACACGCCAATAATAAGTGCCGGCGGCGAGCAGGGAAATATTACAAGACGATGCGGTTGTCGTGGTCTCCTTTAATAATGGGCTGAAGGCTATATTGGCGCTAATCTGAAGAGAGTATTGAGTCGCTGAGATTATATCGTCCCAATCAAATGCTATAACACCACCCTGTTTATTATCGAATTTATCAGGAGGACTGACAAGTACCGGAGCCGCAGGCTTGGAACCTGCCGTTGCGCCGGCGCTATCTGAAAAAGCAGAGGTTCCGCATACATTTTTTGCTTTTATTTTGTAGTATCTTAAAATGATTCCAGGTGAGTCATCTTTCCAGCTGGTTCCGGTTGCTGTCTTCACTAATTCCGCTCCTCTGTATATTTCGTAGGAGCTGGCTCCCGAAACAGTATTCCAGGTGACATTAATGGTGTCGCATTGAGCAGTTATTGTAGGCTTTGAAGGCTTTGCCGGTGCGGCGGAAACTGCCGTTGCGCCGGCGCTATCCGAAAAGGCTGAGCTATCGCAGGCGCTGACAGATTTTAGTTTGTAATATCGTTTGGATGTTCCCGGGTTGTTATCATTGTAGCTTGTTCCTATCACGTTTGCCAAATATGCGCCGCTTCGGTAAATATTGTAAGAACTGGCCCCAGAAACAACCGTCCAACTGATATCAATGGCATTGCATTTAGCGGCGACAGATGGTCGAGACGGTTTAGCAGGGGCTTTCATGAGGGAGGCACATACCGAATCAGATAAATTGGAGGAAACGCAGTCATTGTAGGCAACGACTTGATAACAATGTTGTATGGTATCCTGCGGATAATCGGTGAAAATTGTATCGGAAGGACAATCCAGCCATTGTTGGCCATCTCTCACTACACAATAATATGTTACATTCTCTACGGCGCCCCAAGCTAAATATATATATTGGCAATCTGATGAAATAGTTAATTGGGGTGTCTGCGGCGCCTCGGGCCAGTAAGCTGTGGCGCAGGCGGTATTAGATGGATCAGACTCATCCCAAAGACTCTTCTTGGCGGTAACATAATAACAATGTTCAGATGTTCCAGGATTCCCGTCATAAAAATATGTATCCGTCCAACTATACAAAAGCTGACTATCCCTATAAAGACAATAATATGAAGCGCCTTCGACAGGAAGCCAATCCAGATAAATATATCCACAGCCTGTCCACGCTTGCATCGAATCGGGCGGTGAAGGAGGAGGTGGAACCTCTGGACAAAAAGCCGCTATGCGGGAAGAAGGCTTTTCACCGGCCATAGTAAAACCTCCGCCGGCAAATAAGGTGTCGTTATAAACATTAAGACACCATACCCAATCATCCATACCGGAGCCAAGAGGCAGCCACTCATTGCCATTCCAAGCCGCTATATAATAAACTGGGCCATAATTAGTCCAAAATGTAAAGCCGCCCCCGGCAATCAATTTGCCTTTATAAACAGCCAAACCATATACACCGTAAGGTCCCTGTCCAAGAGGTGACCATTGAGTTCCATCCCAAGCGCCGAGACCCCTCAAATAGGTCGAACCATCGCCGGTTGCATAAAACCATCCGCCGGCTATTAAAGTATCTTTATAGACTGTTAATGCATATACTCCCCCATCCAAGCCTGCTCCCAAAGATGACCATTGGCCACCATCCCAAGCGGCGATATACGATAAAGAAGTCATATTATCGCCCGTTGCCGAGAAATACCCACCAGCAACTAATGTATCTTTATAGACTGTCAGAGCATAGACACCATTATTAAGACCCAATCCTAAGGGTGACCATTGAGCGCCATCCCAGGCGGCGATGCATGACAAAGATGTCATGTTATCGCCTGTTGCCCAAAAATATCCGCCGGCTATTAAAGTATCTTGATAGACTGTTAATGCGTTTACGCCCCCATCCAAGCCCGATCCCAAAGATGCCCATTGGGCGCCATCCCAAGCGGCGATATGCGATAAAGATATCATATTATCGCCTGTTGCCCAAAAATATCCGCCGGCTATTAAACTATCTCCATAGACTAACAATGAATATACTTCGCCGTTCAGGCCGCCGCCTAAAGCGGACCACGAAGAGCCATCCCATGCGGCAATATGATTGACGTTAAGGGAGCCGGCTCTTGTGAATGCGCCTCCCGCTATTAATTTATTATCATAAATTGCCAACGCCTCTACATAATTATTAACCCCATTTCCATCATTAGAAATATTACCGAGGCCGGTCCATTTATCACCATCCCATACCGCAAGTTTGTTTGCTTCCGAACTATCATCCACCATAGTAAAAGACCCTGCCGCGATAAGAGTATCATCGTTTATGGCCAAAGCCATAACGGCAGAATTCATTCCTAAACCAAGCGGCATCCATTGGCTTCCGTCCCATGCGGCGATACATGACAAAGATGTCATATAATCGCCCGTTGCCGAGAAATACCCACCAGCAACCAAAGTATCTTTATAGACTGTTAATGCGCACACATCGCTGTTCAAGCCTGCTCCCAAAGATGCCCATTGAGCGTCATCCCACGCGGCGATGCAATGCAATTCGGTTGAATAGGAGCCATCATACCAAAACGAACCAGCCGCTATTAAACTATCTTTGTACACTGTTAATGTCCACACTCCCCCAGCCAAGCCTGCTCCCAAAGATGCCCATTGGTTGCCATCCCATGCGGCGATGCACGACAAAGATGTCATATTGTCGCCTGTTGCCCAGAAATATCCACCGGCAATTAATGTGTCTTTGTAAACCATTAGCGAATATACTCCGCCATCCAATCCACCGCCCAAAGTGGACCATGAAGCGCCATCCCAAGCGGCGATGCAATGCAATTCGGTTGAATAGGAGCCATCATACCAAAACGAACCACCCGCAATTAAATTATCTTTATAGACCGTCAGAGAAATGACATATCCATACAAGCCAGACCCCAAAGATGCCCATTGGTTGCCATCCCATGCGGCGATGCACGATAAAGATGTCATATAATCGCCCGTTGCCCAGAAGTATCCACCGGCAATTAATGTGTCCTTGTAAACTATTAGTGAATATACTTCGCCGTCCAATCCGCTGCCCAAAGTAGACCACGAAGAGCCATCCCATGCGGCAATATAATTAAATCTGTCTTTGCCTATATACGCAAAACTCCCGCCAACGATTATCTGCCCATTGAAAATGGCTACGGCATAGATATCCCCAGAAAGGTCTTGTCCATAAAAATCATCATCCCAGTAAATATCATCGGGGTGAGATTTTGCTTTTTGAATTGAGCGAATATCCATTGCGGATTCCGCGCTTTTTGTGGGAAACTCACGATAAAGCCCATGCATACGACGCCAGCGGGAGTCATCCCCGAGACGATCATCACCATCTTCAAGGCGGCTATCAGCAGAGTTGATTTTCCCCGGCATTCTGGATTTCCCGCCTATCTGAGGTCTGAATAGCGGCGCTCCGGTTTTGGGATCGAAATCCATTTTGAAACCCTGCATGTCCAAGGCTCCCTTATATCCCGCCGCCTGCGCCGCTTGCATATCGATCCGGCCGTCAGGCGAAAGAAAATTTGATACATTGGGATTTTGCGGTTGTCGAAAATTGAGTGGGCCGGTTTGAGCCGTTGTCGTAAGCGGTAAAATGATTAAGAAGATTACCGCTATGATTCCCAAGCCTTTAGAGAATTTCATTTTTCCTCCCGCCGGTGAAAGGGTTTTTCCGGCAAAAAGTCGTTTTAGAATCAGCCCAAAACCGCAGGGGGTACCCGCCCCCGCGAGGCTCTTAAATACATTTTCTTGAAATCCCCTCCGACTAGGCCGGATGTGCTCAGGAACTTCAATGAAAAATAATAGGAATATCCATTTTGTCAAGGGGTAAGATGATTATTTTGCAATATTAATAAGCCTAAGGCTTATTAAACAGGCCAAATCCGGTCTTAGCAGGCGCTTTCTTTCCGACAATCAATTGTATATATTCTTTTCATGCAGACGGCGTTACATATATTTTCGTTGGCACAGGAATTGAACGATAAAATTGTCGGGGGTGTTTTTTCCGGAACCGAATTTTATAAGAAGGAAAGAGAAGCCTATTTGATGTTCGATGCGGCTGGTAATAAATATGCTTTGGGATTGACATATCATCCGGTCGGATTTGGAGCTTTTCTTATTTCCAGAAATAAAATTGATATCGAAACATCGGAGAAACCGTGGCCATTCTTTCAACTTGCGTATGGCGGGGTCGTTCAGTCAGTCAGACAAATTGATTTTGATAGAATTATTCAAATTGATTTGGCTAAAGATGGACAGAGCTATTCAATAATATTGGAAGCTATGGGACCGAATGGCAATTTTTGGTTACTTTCTGCGGATAGCAAAATATTGGCGACTTTAAGACATAGAAAATATGATATTTCGTTGCCGTATTCACCACCGACAGGGCTGAATAAGCTCAATCCATTTGAGATGAATAAAGAACGATTACATCAAGCGATGATAAAAGAGATTCATCAAACCATAGAGACGGCGCTCAAGAAGAGTATTACGGGATTGGATGAATATTTAATTTTAGAGATATTGCATCGAGCCGGCTTAAAAGAAGGGCTTCAAATGGAGAATTTGACCGACTCGGATTATGGCAAAATCTCAGATATTATTTGTGAAGTGGCGGATTTGTTCAAAAATTACGATAAGGCATATCAATATAATTTTCGTCTCAAGCATTTAGTTTATCCCTTTAGATTGAATGTTATTTCGCAGGAAGCAATTAAGCAAAAATCCTTATCGCTGGCAATTTACAGGGCGATTAGGTCAAAAAAATATATTGATGATGAATCGTCTGAACGAGAAAAAGTAATCGAGGCCGTAGATAGGACTGTCAAAAAGCAGGAAAAGAAAATTATCCGGATAGAACAAGATTTAGCCTCTTCGGAAAAATATGATGAATATCGCAGGTATGCGGAATTGCTTAAGATTAATTTGTCGTCATTAAAAAAAGGGATGAGCAAGGCAGTTCTTATTGATATCTATCAGGATGAAAGTGTTGAGTTACAAATTCCGCTCAATCCCGCGCTTAATCCATCGGAAAACGCCGACGAATATTTCAAAAAATATCGCAAGGGAAAAGAAGCGCTGGAACTACTTTCTCGTCGCCTTGAAATTGCCCGGCAGGAATTTTCTGCAATGCGAAAAATGTATGATGATATTATGGGGGATTTTGACGCGGCAAAGCTTCGATATAACTCGGAAATTGCGACACTGCTTCCATCTGTTCATGAAAAGGGAGAGGCGCCGCCGCGTCTGCCATATAAAATATTTACGCTTTCGACTGGCGTGATCATATTTATCGGGCGGGATGGCGCCGATAACGATCGCACTACTTTTGACCATGCCAAACCGCATGAGTTATGGTTTCATGCGGCTCAATGCCCGGGTTCGCATGTGGTTATGAAATTTCCGAATAAAGATTTTCAACCGTCAAAGGCAGAGATACTGGAGACTGCGGCCATAGCCGCCTTTCATTCCAAAGCAAAGAATTCGAAAACGGTACCGGTGATATATGCGGAACGGAGATATGTCCGCAAACCGCGCAAAGCCAAACCCGGACTGGTGACCGTAGAGCGGGAGAAGCTGGTGATGGTGGAGCCGAGGCTCTGATGAATATGACCATCTCGATGGCATATTGGCCGTCCAGCGGGCGGTTGGCGGAAAATCATTTGCCATAGATCGAGTATTGGGAAAAGATTTCTGATATTGCAAAATAGTTCGAACCCCCGACGTCTGTCCCAACCCTTAGTCTTTTTAACACCCCATATAAATAATTGAATTTGACGATAAAGATAATATATTGGCGCCGAATGTTGGTATTGCATAGCGTTGGAAGATATGCTCCTGGCACAAATTATGATTAAGTGATTTTATGGTGGAATCAGTTTCAAAAGAAGCCAAAGTAATTGCACGGCACTCTTTTATTTACGGTTTATCCAATGTCATGGATAGACTGGTTGGCTTTGTTATGTTGCCGGTCTATACCCGGTTCCTGACTCCCGCCGACTACGGGATAATGGAGCTTATTTATATGACCACCAGTATAATATCGTTGGTGATTGGTCTTGGGATTGATTCGGCCGTTACTCGTTTTTATTTCGATTATAAAGAAGAAGATAAGCGCAAAATGGTTATAAGTAGCGCTTTACTTGGCTATGGCGGCATGGCCGCCGCCATTACCCTGCTTGTACTTCCCTTTTCGGGATTTCTTGCCCGTATAATACTGGATTCTGAAGAATACACGTCATTTTTTGTTATAGCCATATTGACCCTGGCTTTAAATATGATTCTTCCGATTGTCCATGCTTACTTGCGGGTCCAGCAAAAATCATTGTTGTATCTCATCTCCAAAGTTGCCATGACCGCCGTTACCCTGGGTATGAATATTTATTTTGTGGTGTATGCTGAAATGGGCGTATATGGAATATTGCTTTCAAACTTTGCAGCCTTTTTAATATTTACGGTGATAATGGTGGCGTTGACATTGATGCATACCGGATTAAAGACCGATTATAAACTGCTGAAGGAGATGATAAAATTTGGATTGCCTTTAATACCATCGAATATTTCCGCCTATCTGGTGCATACTTCGGATCGTTTTTTTGTAAAGGCGTACGCTGATATAACCACGACTGGGCTCTATTCTTTGGGTTATAAAATGGGGACGTTGGTCAACACTTTTGTGACCTCGCCGTTTATTCAAATCTGGGCTCCTCGGAGAATGGAATTTTTCGATCAGCCGGGAAGCGAACGGATTTATGCCCGCATTTTCACTTATTTTTGCACTTTAAGTCTTTTTGTTGGGCTGATGATTTCACTTTTGGCCAAAGAGATTATTCATTTCATGGCGGCTGAACAATTTTGGCCGGCCTATAAAGTGGTTTCAATTGTAACATTGTGCTATATCGTTTTTTCATTCCATTATCATTTCAATATTGGGATAATGATGAAAAAGGCCACCAAATATGTAGCTTATACCAATGTTGCGAGCGGTTTGCTTAATATAGTCTTAAATTTCATATTGATAAAGAAGTACACTATTTGGGGAGCGGCGGCGGCGACCCTTATTTGTTTTATGCTCAAAGTCGCTTTGACTTATTATTACTCAAATAAATTATATAAAATAACGATGGAATGGGGGCGCCTTACGGTTCTTTTTGGAGTGGCTTTTGGGATATATTTTCTGGCCTTTCAGATTTCAACCGGTTCCATCTGGCTGGATATTGCTGTAAAAAGCATGATTGGACTCTCATTCCCAATAGTACTATATATATTTAGATTTTTCTCTGAAGATGAAATTAGGCGGCTCAAGCATATTATTAAAACCAGAAGCTTTGAATATGGAACAGAAAAATAGAGGAAAATATGCCTGATATAATTCGCCCGATAGCTAAAAATATTATTTTTCCCTTGATTATTTTGAGAGAAAAAAGCTCCACGCTGAAGCATCTTGCCGAGATGGAAATAACACAGTTCTTATCTGCTGAAGAAATTCGAAATCTTCAGCTGGAGCGATTGAAAAAGCTGATGGTTCATGCTTACAAAAATTGCCCGTTTTATACAAAAAGATTTGATGAGGCGGGATTCAAACCCGAAAAAATGCATTCACTTGAAGATATTCTAATAATTCCGGTTTTAACTAAAAAAGATATTCAGCGAAATAAAGAAACAATCAAGGACAAAAATTTCGGTAAAGATATGCTTATCCCCAATAAGACGGGCGGCTCGACCGGCTCGCCATTGCATTTTTATCTGGATGCGGACAGATTGTTTTCACGGCAGGCGGCCACTTTTCGCCATAATCGCTGGACCGGTTGGGATATTGGAGTAAAGACCGCCGCGCTCTGGGGACATAGGGAAGATATTTCCGGGTTACAGCATTTCAAGGCACGATTGCGGAATTTTCTGGTGGATAGGCGAGTAATATTGGATACATCAAGCATTACCCTAGAAAAGTTGGCCAGTTTCAAATTACAATTAAGGCAGTTCAATCCAATGGTCTATATTGCCTACGCCAATTCAATGTACCTCTTTGCCCGATATTTAAAAGAAACCAATTCAACCGACCATCATAGACCGAGAGCGATCATTACATCGGCTGAAGTATTGGATCCGGAACAAAGGATGCTGATTGAAAAAATCTTTGATTGCCGAGTGTTCGATCGTTATGGTTCGAGAGAGACAAGCGTTATTGCCTCGGAATGCGATAAACACACCGGTCTTCATATATGTGCTGAAACGTTTTTGCTTGAGTTTATTAAAGAGAATAAACCGGTCGCTTCAGGGGAATTAGGGAAAATAGTTATTACAGACTTATTGAATTATGGAATGCCGTTTATTCGGTATCAAATTGAGGATGCCGGTATTCCTGCGGGAGATAATTGTTCTTGCGGCCGGGGGTTGCCTCTTATGAAAATGGCGGCCGGAAGGGTGACAGATTTCTTTGTCACGCCGGACAGGAAGATAATATCGGGCGCATCGCTTACGATTTATTTAATAGCCAATACCCCTGGGATAGCTCAGGCGCAATTGATTCAAGAAAAAATTGATGAGATTGTGTTTAAAATAGTTAAAGGGGACAATTTTACCGAAGAAAGCCTGAAGTTTCTTAAAAATGAAATACCTAAATATTTTGGCGACTCGGTTAAGTATCAAATTGAATATGTTGACCAGATTCCTTTAGAAAGCTCCGGCAAATACCGATTTAGTATATCAAAGGTTGATCCGGCTGAGATTTTTTAATTTTTGGTCGTATAAGAATCAAATGATTTGTTAAATCAGGAGAATTCGGTGTCTGAAAATAAGGGGAAATTTTTGGGAATTATTGGAGGGATGGGAGCTGAGGCCGGCGCCGTTCTTTATCAGCGGCTAATTAAATTAACGCCGGTCGAGGTTGATCAGGATCATATTGAGACCTTGATTTACTCTAACACTTCTATTCCGGATAGAACCAAGGGGATATTGAAACAGGGGCCAAGCTCGTATCCGCCGTTATTGGAATCGGCCAAACTTTTGGAACGCAACAAAGTTGATCTAATGATACTTGCATGCGTGACTTCGCATTATTATATAGAAGACCTCCGAAAAGAAATAAAATGCCGGATTCTAAGCGCGGTGGAGGAAACGGTCGAACAGATACAGCTAAGAGCGCCTTCGGCGAAAAAAGTTGGAATTCTGGCCACCACCGGCACCGTGAAAACAGAGCAGTTTCAAAAAGCGCTTTTAAGGGCGGGAATAACTCCCCTGGTGCTACCTGACGAAATTCAAGAAAAATATGTCATGCAGGCGCTTTATGCACCAGATGGGATTAAAGTAGGGTATCAACAACCTGCCCGCGATAAAATGTTGCTATCTTTAAATTGGTTTATTTTAAATGGCGCCGATGCCGCTATATCCGGATGTTCGGAATTCCCACTGCTTTTCGGTCAGGATGATTGCCTGGTACCGTTGATAGATGCCATGGATGCCCTTATGCGAAAGACAATTTTTATTTGCACCGGGAAAAAGGCTCTGGAGACAGAGCGTTAATCTACAAACAATCTATTAAACATTTCAAAGGCGAGCAGTTCCGAAAGCTCAAAAATGAGCCAACTTCCCTGCCTTTGCTTTTTCAGCATTTGTTGCAGATTTTTTTTGTTGTAATATCCACGATTGATAGTCTTGCTGTCGAGAAGAATATCCTCATAGAATTTGGGAATTTTTTTATCAGATCGGTACCATTGGTTGAAATGTTGGTAGCGGGTCATATCGTACAATATCAACCGCCCGCCGGATAATCTTTCCGCGAAATATTTGGCTCTGGCGGAATAGGCCTGCAATTTTATTTTAAATGAAGAGGGCTTATTATAAAGATTTACGCCAGTTGCCTGATATGGTATTCCGGCAAGCTCTGGTAATCTGGCCATGAAATAATCCTTCAGGAAAACCCGTCCGGGCTTTATTTGAGCGGGCAATTTAATAAAGAAATCTACCAGCTTGTCATCGGCCAATGCAAAGTGGTCGTGCCAGATATAGCGATGACAATCAATCTGGTTCATGTGACGGCCGATTCTGTTTTTAATAAAGAAAACATCCTTTTGATTGCAATAAAGAGGAGAAACATGTAAATGGCGGGAGAATTCAATATCCATCGATGGTATAAAACGCTCTCGAATTTGCTTTTTTATATCAGACTGGAAAACATTGTATCTTCTTTCGTTTATTTCACCGCCGGCAAGAGAATATCGTAGCCTTTTAAGTTTTTCTTCATGATTAATTTTGTCCGTAATATCGGCCAATTTGAAATATGAAGAGCCAAAATTGGTGGGACCGCCAAAAATGCCATTAAGAAAAGCTGTCGAATCAGCCGGGAGTCTGTATTGCGAACTAATGCCAATCAGCATGGTAAGAAGGGTGTTTATCATACCCTCGGTCATATAGACAAATTTTTCGCAATATTCAATGAACCAGAGGGGATTTATTTCTACAAAGCCATAATTTTTTGCGCCCAGAGTTTCCGCCACTTGTCGAGCAATTCTATAATCAAGGCAGTTTTTCTTTCCATGGGTAAAAACATAAGGTTGAACTCCGGCACGAATAGTATGAGCCAAAATAAACCGCGAATCAAGTCCCCCCGATAGTGGAATAACCACCTGTTTGGCGCCGGCAATCCTTTTTTTAATTATATCCTGATAGATAACATCAATTTCTTCTATCAGTTCTCCAGTTGATTGCTTTGTTTCATCCCCAAAATTGTAATCCCAATATTTACTGAATTCTATTTTGCCATTTTTGTAGATTATATTATGGCCGCCCTCAAGAATTTTTACGGCTTTGAAGAATGTTTTATTCCCGAGCGGATAGGTAAAATTAAAATAATCGGCGACGGCATCAAAGTCGATTTTCTTAGGGAATTTATCATAGGCCAAAAAAGCCTTCATTTCAGTGGAAAATAGAAAAACAGTTTCATCTTCAAAATAATAAAGCTGTCTATGGCCAAAGCGATCGTTGCAAATAAGGGCTTCTCTTTTGGCGGAATTAATAATAACGGCATTGAAAGAACCATCAATCTTTTCCGGCAATTTGATCCCATGCTTGATATAAATATCAATTAATCTTTTAGCCTTATCGGGTGTAGCCGAACTCAATTCTGATTCCAGGTCTTTCCATCCATAAATGAAACCGGAGAAGGATGCGGCCATTTGATATTTATTATCAACATGAAGGCGCTTCTCATCGGCGAAGGGTATTTCGATATGTCCCAGTGCAAACCAGTCATCGGCATAAATCTGCCCACGGTAGTCAGGATTGTGAGATAAACGCTGAAGCATTCCCCTAATCAAAGCTTCATTATTATCGCGATTGGATTTGGTTTTATTGATTATTCCGAATATACCGGGCATTTAGACCTCAATATTGAATTTATTGCCAAAATATTTTGTCGTTTCTCAATATATCGGTTTTTAATGGTGGAAAGAAATGGGTAAATTTTTGTCAAAAATCATGGTTTATAATTAAGTTAAGTTCCTTTGTTCATACGAATGATAAGGGATTTCCTTTGGAATTTTATTCCATAAACAATATTTTTTAATTTTATAAATAAGCCAATGTGGCAAAAAAGGCTTGACAGAAGCGGCCTCCGGCCTTACAATTCATATCCATAGGCCTTTGACCATTTGGCCTTCGCTTTACATGCCTTGAGAATAAATGGTCGTTTGATTGCAAAGCATCACCGGACTATGAAGGGGCGAATGCAACCGGTAATCTAATATGATTCCCGGGGGAATGAGAAAGGAAATGGGGTTTGTATTCAATTCGATGGCTATTGGCCAAATTTCTCTGGATAGCGCTATTCTGCTTTTCATTTGATTTTGCAATATCGGATGATAAACCAATAAATAACGGAATGGTTTTATCTGGGGAATCGGGAAAGGCGCCCAATTTGATCTTATTAAAATGGACAGCCCCGGGAGATAATGGCTATATCGGTCAAGCCGCCGGATATGATTTAAGATATCAACCATATATCAATGGCCCAATAAATACCGAAGCAAAATGGAAGACGGCCATACAGGTATGGGGAGAACCGCCGCCATCGCAGGCAGGCCAAAGGGATAGCATGACCATAGACGGCCTGATATATAGAGGTCGATATTATTTTTGTCTTAAGACGTACGATACTGGGGGAAATTTTTCATTATTATCAAATTCCCCAATGATTATCGTAGGGGATAATATCCAATGCTCATACATACGCGGCGATATCAATAATAATAAAGAAGTCACAATTATTGATGCCACCTATTTGATAAATTTTCTATACAAGAATAATCCGGCTCCCTACATAATAGAAGCCGGTGATGTTGATGGTGATGGAAATATTGATATTTTTGATGTTACCTATTTAATCAACTACCTTTATAAAGGCGGTCTAATACCGGCCTGTAATTTGCCTGCCGTTTTATAAACCCGCTTCTTTTTCTCTTTTTTCTTGGGTAATAAGCTTGAAATGTATTAATTAGCTCAATCTATGTGGCTGGTGGTTTTGGTAAAGGATTGGCAATGACAAAAAAGTGGCATATTATACTAATATTATCCATAATAGGAAATCTTTTCATACTTTATGTTGCCTATAAGGCGCTCGATTATCGGAGCCATGTCAATTATTTTTTAAATAAATATACCTATGTGGTCGAAGAATTTGCATCAAGAAATCATTATGCTGATGAAAATAGGAGACTTTCATCTCAAGCAAATTCCGGCAAAAGGGTAATATTTCTGGGGGCGCAGATAATGGATAATTGGGAAATTGAAAAATATTTTTCCAACTATGAGGCCATAAATCGAGGAATATCGGGCCAGCGCCTGGCAGGGTATCTTTTGAGGTTTCGGCCTGATGTTGTGGAGCTCGGTCCAAAAGCGGTCATAATAGAATTTAGTTCGTTTAATTTTCGGCCGGAAAATTCCGTAAAAGAACTGGAAGATTATTTCATATCGCTGGTCGATATTGCCCGCCAGAATGACATGGAACCGATTTTGACTACAGTTGTTCCGGTGAGAAAAGATTTTGATTCCGATTTGGAAGTTCCATATAACGTTCAGGATTCGCTTAAGAATTTTAATCAATGGCTTGTTGGTTATTGTCGGACGAATAAAATTAAGTATGTTGATTTTGCCAAAGCCCTTTCGGATAACGAAGGATATCTTGATAAAACATTTTCAACCGGCCAGATAACATTAAGCCAAGCCGGATATGATAAAATTTCAAAAGAAACAAATGCCATATTGGAGGCTGTAATACTGCAATAATATTTGATAAAAGGAGAGAAGATTATATGAAAACAAGCATAACTATATTGCTAATAATATCAATTGCGGGAAATATTTTTGGGGCATACTTGCTGTATAAAGCAGTTAAGTTGCGCGATGAAGTCCGGATGTACCAGAAATATCATCAGGATCTTTTGGCAAAATATTCTGCCGCCATGGCCGATTTCGCCGGTGAGAAAACCTATAACGAAGAAAACAGAAAGCTCTTGAAAGAAACCACTCCGGAAGAAAGAAAAAAGATGACCGTTTTATATGGGGCTTCGATTACCAAAAGTCTTGATGTAGATAAATTACTTCCCGGATTAAAAGTTATCAATCGGGGTGTTGGTTCGCAAATGTGCCCTCAGCTGTTGGGAAGATTTTCATCGGATGTGCTTCAGCTCAATCCGGGCAAGGTGGTAATTAAGCTATGCTCCGGTAATTTCTTCCCGGAATATGATTTTGAGACCATTTGGAATCAATTTGAAATGATGGTAAATTCAGCCAAAGATCGGGGAATAACGCCGATTTTGGCGACGGTTGTTCCTTTAACCCGGGCGGGCGAAAAATATGGTGATTTCAATGTCACCGGACGAATAAAGGAATTTAATAACAGAATAAAAAAAATTGCCGCAGAAAATAATTATCAAGTGGTTGATTATTTTGCGGCCTTAGCCGATAGCAATGGATTACTTCCGGATAGTTTGGCGAGGGATGAGATTCACCCCAATGAAAAAGGGGTTGAAATAATGACTAAGACAGTTAGGCCGTTTGTTGAATAATATGCCAACATAAATCCTAAAAACAATTATCTGGCGAAAGGCCGAGTATTTTTAATGTCAAGTATTTCAGCGGATAAAACGGCGCTAATAGTCTCTTATGTATTTCCGCCAATGGCGGCGGTAGGCGGTCAACGGGTTGTAAATTTCTGTAAATTCCTTCCGCACTATGGCTGGACGCCGGTTGTATTAACAGTCAAAAATGGAGTCAATACTTCATGGGACCCGGCTCCACTTAAAATAATACCGGAAACCATTATATATCGTGCGCTCACTTTTGAGCCGGTGCTGAGGCGAGAGATTGCTCAATTTACCAAAAAAGAGGCATATATTCCCAAAGCTGAAACTCAATCAGTAAATTCTAATATCGAATTCAAGCTTTCGCTTCTTCGGCGAATTAAAAGATTTCTCAGGCTATTCTTAACTGTGCCCGATCATGCAATTTTCTGGATCCCCTTTGGAGTGTTGAAAGGTCTCAAGGCCATTCGTAGGGAAAAAATATCAGTCATTATGTCCTCCTCGCCGCCGGTCTCGGCGCATATTGTTGCATCAATTCTTTCAAGACTAACAGGCATTCCGCATTTGCTTGATTTTAGGGATCTATGGACGCTCAATCAAAATTACGACCTCAGGAATTATCCCCCCATATTTAAAAGATATGACAAATTTTGGGAGCAGTTTGTCCTAAAACATGCCTCTAATATTATGACCGCCACTCCCGGTTGCACCCAAGAATTGGAAGGGTATCTGAAAGGATCTATTCGGGGTCGATTGGTTACCATAACCAATGGATTTGATTATAATGAAATTGATCTGAGTAAAGAATTTGTCGCTCCCGAGAAAGATAAATTTAGGATTCTTTATACCGGTTCGCTTTATAGCCAATTCAACCCGGTCTTTTTTTTGGAGGGTTTATCACTCTGGATAAATTCCAATCCGCATATTGAACCCAAAGTGCAGGTCGATTTTTATGGCAATTATGATTATGATTATAATGGATATGTGGAAAAGTTGGGATTGGGTAAAGTGGTAACGTTTCATAAATATATCAACCGCCGGGAACTGCTTCCCCTGTTCACGATGGCGGATTATCTTCTTCTTTTAATAGGGTTTCGACCGCAGGCTCGCAGCGTCATGCCGGCCAAAATGTATGAATATTTGGCATCGGGAGTGAAAATTTTAGCCCTTTCTCCTGAAGGGCCAGCTGTTGAATGGATTAAAAAATATGATGCCGGTGTATTTATTTGCGAACCGGATCAAAAGATGATGGTTAATTTATTACAGACAATATATGATGATTGGCTTAAGACTCCCCGCCGGCCAATCAAATATCGTTATATTGAGGAAATTGATAGGGCAAAACTAACCGGCCGTTTGGCACAATTGCTAAATGAAACTGCCGGATTGCGGGGATAGCTTACCAGCGATATCGCTATGGCAGAACCATTACGGGTCGATAAAACAAGGGAAATTATAACCGGAAAGCATCTGCTGATTGCGGTTTTGATTATTATTTCTCTTGTGGGGGGTATTCTGGTCAATCTGGTAGAGCCGGCCTTTGTTGCCATGGGGGCGGCTGGTCTAATCGTCCTGATGTTGATAGTGAAATATGATTATTTTGGATTATTAATTTATTTTCTGATTTTTATTTTTCGCCCGGGAGAAACATATCCGGCATTGGATAAAATTCGCCTTGAGCTTTTTTTAGGCGCTTTTGTGGCATTTTTAACATTGTTAAAAAATAAGTATAGATATGGTTCCTTTACTTTTCCTGCCAGTAAGCTAAATGTCGATTTCATTCTGTTATTAACGGCCATGGCGGCTTCGCTTATTCTTTCTGCCTGTAAAGATTGCACCATTGAGAGCATCCAGAATATGCTGAAGCTGGGGGTTTTTTATTTATTAATAATACTTATTGTTGATTCAAAAAAACGGCTGGAGATCTTCTTTTGGGTCTTCCTTTTGGCTATTGCCAAATCAGCCTTCGATATCACGTTTGGCTTTTATCATGGACAGGCCATTTTTAATCAAGGGTTAAACCGGGCCAATACTACTAATTCCGCCATGGATAATTTCAATGGAATCGCTATCACCATGAACACGGTAATTCCCTTTGTATATTATCTGCTTTTGCACTATAAGGATACGTGGAAAAAGATCTTATTGGGAGCAATCTTGGTTCTTTTTGTATGGACCTTAATTGTAACCGGTTCTCGCGGCGGCATAGTGGGTTTTTTGGCGATTTTAGGAGTCGTTTGGTGGCAATCAAAAAACAAAATGGCCATGGCTCTTCTAATGATAGTATTTCTTGTTGTCGGTTGGATGTCGCTTGGCGAGGACAGTAAAACACGATATCTATCGATTTTTGCCGACAACCTCGATGATTCATCATCAAATAGAATTAAGGCCTGGACCGATGGGTTAATGTTGTTTGTGCTGAGACCATTAACCGGAGTAGGGGCAGGAGCCTTTGCCAATGCAAGGTTAGAATCATTTGGTGTATATTTAAATCCGCATAGTTTGTACATTCAGATCATTGCGGAACTTGGGATTTTTGGAACTATTATATATTTCATGTTTTTAAAGGATCTTTTTAGGATCAATCTAAAGACAATCAGATTGCTCAAGGGGCGAAACGCCAGAAATGCTTTGCTATCTCCAATTGCACAAGCGACAATTGTCTCCTGCAGTTCGCTTTTGGTAACAGGAATTTTTGCCCATTCGGCTTATAGATATACGTGGTATCTTTTGGCGGCATTGACCGTGGTTGCCGAGAATTTACTCAAAGCAGAACTTTCGGAAGAGGGTTCGATAACCAAATCACAGATATCGGACGATATACCTATTGAGAATAAAAAAGAGCCATAGTGCGGGAGGAAATATCAGCCTGTATTCATCGATTATAAGAAAAGCTATCCTACCCCTGATTCTTAAGAGAGAAAATAGGGGTTCCTCTCTCTCGCATTGGCATTTTTTTGAGGGGAGTCAATATTGGCCAAAACAAAAGCTTCTTGATTTTCAATGGCTGAAATTAAAGGAACTTCTGAAACATAGTTATCTAACCTCCCCCTATTATAAAAAAGTATTTAAAGAAAGGAATTTAACCCCGGATTCATTCAACAATTTTGATGATATTGTAAAACTTCCGATTTTGACACGAACGGATCTCTTTGATTATCCCACGGAAATATTATCAACCAAATTCACGGAATCGGAAATTCATCATGTTGTAACAGGTGGTACCACCGGTCAGCAGGCGACTTTATATCGCGATCAGGAAAGTTTTAATATTAAGCAGGGCATGGCCTGGCGTCATGAAGGATGGATGGGAAAGAAGCCCTGCGATAGAATGGCCTATGTCTGGCCGGCGCATGCTGACTATCAAGCTGAAAGCACATGGAAAACAAAACTTAAAAATAGATATTTAATTGGTGATTCAATGTATTATGCCGGATCCTTCAAAGAAGAAGCCTTTGCAGGGCACCATCAAGACATAATGAAATTTCGCCCCAAATTTATAAAGGCGTTTCCAATGCCATTGGAAGCCTTTACGCAATATTTGCTTGATAAAAAGCTTAAGACCCCTCGTTTGGTCGGAATAATGTCAACGGGGGAAGTCCTTCATGATAGGCAAAGATTGCTTTTCGAAAATACCTATGATTGCCCGGCATTTGATATGTATGGTTCTCGCGAAGTGGGAAATTCATCGAGTGAATGCGCTATCCATGAAGGGTTGCATATTGCCATGGAGACATCTTTTGTTGAATTTGTAAATGACGGCAAATCGGTACAACCCGGGGACGAAGGGGAAATTTTAATAACGGATTTGACCAATTATGCCTTCCCGATGATTCGTTATCAGATTAATGATCGGGGAATGGAGCTGGTGAAGTCATGTTCATGCGGGCGTCACCTAACGCTAATGAGTCCGGGGATAGGAAGGGTACAGGATAATTTTTATACTCCGGATGGCCGCAAGCATTCGGGGATTATGTTGTTGTTTCATACTTCCTCGGATCATGATATAAAAATAGGGCAAATCCAAATTGTGCAAAAGACATTGACTGATTTTCATGTCAGAATAACCAATAAACCTGAACCCAATCAGGATGTTTTTGATTTTATTCAAAAACAGCTAAAAAATGTTGTTGGCGAAAATATAAACATAACAACCGAGGTGGTCGAAGAATTGCCGCGGGAGAAATCAGGAAAAACCAGATCGGTAATTTGCGAAATTGATAATTTGAAGTAACGACCATGGAGCCGCATATTATTTATTAAATAATGATAAAATAGGCAAGAATCTATCAATTGTGCAAAAGTTGAACAGGGCAGATTCATTTCAGATTAGTTTTTGCAATTTTGGATGAGGAATATTAAATTGAAGATAGATATAAGTCAAAGTATATTATTGGCTTGATCATTATAATGTATTAAAAAGAAAAGGCGCTCGAATTGGCAGGAGATTTTCTATATAATTTCGAGGACAAAATGAAAATAATCTTATTTACAATTTTAATATTATGTCTGGCATCTGCGGTTTTTGCAGATCCGATTGTAACTGTAACTCAATATACCATAGACAGCACCCCCAATCGCGATTATTCGCCCTTGGCAATTCCTCGATTTCAAATGGCCCCCTTATCCGATAGGGGTGATCTTGTTATATATATGGCGGCGGGTTTTCCCACCACGCGAAGCGATTTTTATGTCACGCTTAATCCTGATAGCAGTACCCGCTGGGTATGCAAATATACCGGAATAAATTACCCCCTGGACCATGGTCATATCAGCGTTTACAATGATACCGTCTATCTTGGGAAAACCGGTGATTATATGTATGCTTTTGGCATGACCGGCGGCGATTCTTTGACACAGCTTTTTACCTACGATTGGGGGGCAACGGAGCAGGTTCTGTATATAGCCTCCGTATGGAGATTGCCCGGGAGTGATACTGCCATTGCCGTCACCCGCGGCTATTCGCAACCAAACGCCAATAATATCATGTACTATATATCAGCTAATAGAGGTCAATCTTGGAGCGGGCCAATTCGTATGGCCGATTGGTCATCTCTTGGATCAAGAGTGAGAATTGGTGGATTGATATATAATAATACACTGGCGATTGCCGCCGATTCCAATGATCAGGCGATTGTCTGGTTTACTTGGGATAGGGCCACGCGAAGCTGGGTTAATGAAGGGCATGTTTTTAATCGAGCATTTTACAGAGCCTATGCCGGTAATGCCATTGAAGATACTATAAGATTTGTAATGGCCTCCAAGGATACTCCATCGGGGGATTCGGTTATTTGTGCTTATAAAAATAAAGGAGCCGCCGGTTGGACAGAAGGTCCTGGTTTTGTAACATCCCCAGTCGCCGTAGCGGCGCCTCCCCATACGGCCATGACATATATCGAAAGCTCGAAAAGATTAGTGTTGTTTTATACGAAATCTGATTATGCGGTTGACGATTCCATTGATGTCTATATGCGATATTGGAAAAATACGGAAAAAGCATGGTCGGCGCCGGTCAAGGTTTCCCGCGGAAAATATAGTTGTGAAGTTGTCACGGCTTGTCGAGTTCCGGTTTCGCACGGGGATGTCTGCTATGTGACTTATTCAATGGATTCAACCATTGGCGGAACAGTTTATCATTATGCGGATCTTGCAAAAGTTAGTTTTCAATCTTCCGGAGACACCATCCCGCCGGGTAGAATAAATGACCTAAGTGCGGAACCTGGGCCTGAAATGGGGCAAGTTCGTCTGGCATGGACTGCCCCCGGCGATGATGAGTATGATGGCACGGCCGACCAATATGTCGTTAAATATTCTCAAATTTCGATTAGCGAACAAAATTTTGATGATGCCATATCGTTTAATTATCCGCCAATTCCTTCGATGTCAGGAGAAATGGAAAATTGTATAATTGGCGGGCTTCAGTCCGGTAAAAAATATTATTTTGCGGCAAAAAGCATTGATACAGCCGGCAATATCTCGCCGCTTTCTAACATTGCTATTATCGAGACTCCGGTTGATGTGGCGGTAGATGAATCATCGCTACCTCTTAAATTTGTCTTGCTTCAAAATTATCCCAATCCCTTTAATAATTCCACTTGGATAAAGTATAATATTCCAACTAAAAGCCATATTCATCTTTCTGTTTATGATTTATTGGGGCAAAAGATTAATACTCTTGTTAATCAACCCTTGGCAATAGGAAACTATTCCTCCCTTTGGGATAGCAAAGATGATAATGGCATGCCGGTGGCATCGGGAGTGTATTTTTGCAGGATGGAGACCTATAAGTCTAATGAATCAAGAAAAATGCTGTTGTTGAAATAAAGGATTATGAAGATATTTGGGCGGATTTGATAATCCGTGGGTCACCGTATTTTTTGATCTTAACCATTTCCCGGCTAACTGAATTGCTCTAAACATAAAATGAAAATTCTGATACTTGACGAGGAATTTCCTTACCCCCTCAACACCGGCAAGCGGATTCGCAGTTTTAATCTCACCAAGAGAATAGCGGCCGGTCATGAAGTATATTATCTGGCGTATGGCAAACCAGACTCCGCTGAATTGAAAGAATTTGAAAAGAATAACATTAAGCCTATTGTGGTGCCGCATCAGATTCCGAAAAAATCAGGAATTTTGTTCTATTTTAGATTATTAAAAAATCTCTTTTCTGAATATCCGTATATTGTTACAAGTCATTATTCAGATATTTTTCAACGGACTTTCGAAAAGGCAATATCACAAATCGGGCCGGATTTAATAATTTGCGAATGGAGCCCCTATTCCATTTTTATCAAGAATATTACCCAAATAAAAAAGATGGTAGTTGCCCATAACATAGAATCCCGAATCTGGCAAAGATACTATGAAAATGAAACTCAATTTCTTAAAAAATGGTATATCAAGAAACAATGGGAAAAAGTAGAGCGCTTTGAGAGGACAGCCTTTGAATGGGCTGACGGAGCTACCGCTGTTTCCTCAATTGAGGCAAGCGAAATTCAAGCCATGAATCCCAAAATGCATGTGCAGGTTGTTGATAATGGTGTTGACCTTGAATATTTCAAACCATCCTTGTCAAAGACTGAGAGCAAAGAGCTAATTTTTGTCGGTTCAATGAATTGGCGTCCGAATCAGGATGCCATACAATATTTTGTTCATGATATTTTCCCTTTGGTTAAAAAAAAAGATCCCAATATTTCAGCCACTTTTGTGGGACAGAATCCTCCTCCACATATCGAAAAATTAAATCAAATTTCCGGAATAAAAATAATCGGACGAGTCGAAGATATTCGCCCTTATGTGCATAAGGCCGGTGTCTACATAGTACCCTTAAGAATTGGAGGAGGCACAAGGCTTAAAATATTGGAAGCATTTGCCATGGGCAAGACGGTGATTTCCACCCCCGTGGGGGCTGAGGGGTTAGATATATCGGATGGAAAAAATATTCTGATTGCCGAGACTCCGGAGAATTTTGCCGAAAAAATATTATTGCCGATAAATGATAAGCATCTCAATACTCAACTTGGTTTGGCCGGAAGGAAATTGGTTGAAGAGCAATATGGATGGGATATTTTAGCCGGCAAGTTGGATAGATTCCTTCTTCAATTGATTGGAGAAAAATGAAAATTCTTCATCTGCGAGCATCCAATTTCTATGGTGGCCCGGAGCGGCAATTGCATATTCATGCCGCCTTGGCCCAAAAAGCCGGGTATGAAATTATCATTGCTTCTTTCTCCGAGGATGGTAAATCGCCGGAATTTCTTCAGGTTATTGCAGGAGATGGCATCAAGACACATTTGTTTGGAGTCAGAAATGCGTATGATATGCGTGCTATTGCCTTAATCAAACAGTATGTGATTGATTTTGGCATTGATATTATATGCACGCATGATTATCGCTCGCATTTAATTGTCTATCGCGCCATAAAAGATACAAAGGCGAAATGGATTGCCTTTTCCAGAGGGTGGACCAAAGATACTTTACGCGTTAGGGTTTATAGTCTTCTTGACAAAATATTCATCCGGTTCGCCGACCATATTGTTGCTGTCTCGCAGGCTCAAAAGAATAAGCTTACAAGGCTGTTCGTGCCATCGGATATGATTTCGGTAGTTCATAATGCCATAGAATTGGAGAGGCTTAGTTCAATCGAAAAAGTAGATATTCGAAAAAGGTTTGGCTTTAGTGAAGACAATATCATAGCCATATCTGGTGGGCGATTCAGTTTTGAGAAAGGGCAGGCAGTTTTGGTGAGGGCGGCTGAATTAGCCATAAAAAAAAATAACAACCTCCGCTTTGTCCTTTTCGGAAATGGACCGGATTTAGACAAAATAAAGGCACTTATTAAACATAAAAAGCTTGAAGAAAAAGTCTTCTGTCCGGGATTTGAAAAAAATCTATTAGGATGTTTAAAAAGCGTGGATATGTTGATAAACCCATCCTTCTCGGAAGGACTACCCAATATTGTTTTGGAAGCAATGGCGCTGAAGGTGCCGGTGGTGGCAACATCTGTCGGCGGAGTGCCGGAATTAATTGTAGATGGTGAAAGCGGATTGCTTGTGCCTGCGGGAAATTGGAAAAGCATGGCAGAGGCAATCGTAAAGGTTTCCCAAAATGCCGATTTACAGCGTAGGATTGCCGAGAAAGGTTATGATACAATTAGTAAATCATTTACTTTTAATGGGCAATTACAGGCGCTTGAGGCCGTTTATAAAAAAGTCTTGGATAAAATATAAGTAATAATGAAAAGCGCATTAAAAAATACTATTTACGCCCTATTATACTATACGGGGTTATGGCTCTTATTTCGTTATTTCAACAGAAATAAAGTGGCTGTTTTGATGTATCATGGTGTCACCGATAAAGAAATTAATTGCTGGACACAACTTCCACTGGAAAAATTTAAGCGGCAGATGAAATTTATTGGCCAATATTATCACCCAATATCTCTGGAGATAGGGGTAGATATTTTAAAAATAAAAAAAGCGGAAATAAAATACCCCATGATTGTTACTTTTGATGATGGGTTTAAAAATAATAGGACTATTGCATATCCTATTCTTAAAAAATATCAAATTCCGGCTACAATATTTTTGACCACATCGTTTGTTGATAAAACCGGGCCTTATGGCGGATTGCTCTGGACTGATTATATTCTCATGTTATTACGAAATTCAAAGACACCCGAATTCGAATTGGCAGATATAGGATTGGGTAAAATAGACTTGAGCAGTATGGAAAAGCGCCATCTTGCCAAAGAGCGAATCTGCGGAAAACTAAAAAAAATTGGTTCCGACGAAAAAAATGCCGCCATAAAGGCGATATCGGAAAAACTCGACTGGGGTATTTCTGAGCATGATTATGCCATTTTTGAAGGCCTAAATTGGGATGATATTAACACGCTTGCCAAAGAGGGTTTGATTGATTTTGGCGCCCATACGATAAATCATGAAATTTTGAGCCGACTTGAAAAGGATAAAGCCATTCTGGAAATTAAAGGCTCAAAAGATGCCATAGAAAAAAGAATTGGGAAAAAAGTCGCCACATTTGCCTATCCCAATGGAACCCGGGCAGATTTCACTCACGAAACAAAAGCAATTGCCCAGGAATATTTTGATTGCGCTTTAACCACAATTGAAGGGCTAAATCAAACCGGATGCAATCTATATGAAATAAAGCGCATTAATATCGGCAAGGACCTAAGTATGATTGAATTCAAATTGGCAGTTTCCGGCGTCATCGATTTCATACGAAAATTACTTCCTTCCGACGATAAAGCGTATAACTAAGACTCTATGAAAATTGAAATTATTAACTCTTTGGATGATTTTTATGCGCTGGAGCCGGTGTGGAATCAGCTATTACAAAAAAGCGGGGCCAATAGTCCCTTTATGACATTTGAATGGTGTCGGGCATGGCTGGAGACTTTCGGCGACAAATTAGCGCTTCATATTTTGACAATGAAAGATAATGAAAGCATAAGAGCCATAGCGCCATTTATTATAAAAAAAAATGGATTGCTGACTTTTATTGGGTATCCCCAAAATGATTATGCCGGATTTATTATTAACCCTAATTTTGCCGACGCCTATGATGAAATTGCCGAATATCTTTCATCCAATAAAAAAAAATGGAGAAAAATAATTCTCGATCAATTTGCCGAAGATAATACACAGATAGAATATTTTATCAAGTCTCTTCAAAAATATTCAATTCCCTTCAGAATCGAACCCTCAGATTCATGCCCGGCCATGATTATCGAAGATAGAGAAGTCGCCAGAAAGATGTATTATAAACGAAATATCACCAGTTATATCAATTGGTTTAATAAAGAAGGGGAATTTCGGTACAATATTTATACTGATATAAATAACGCCCTTGAGCATCTTAATGACCTGTTTGTCCAACATATCAATAGATGGGACGGCACATCCACGCCAAGTTATTTCCATGATGAAAAAATGAAAGAATTCTACAGAAAATTTGTATCATATATGCATCCGAAGGGATGGTTGCAATTTTCCAGCCTGACTTTTAATGATAAATATCTTGCTCTTTATATCAGTTTTGAATATGGGCATAAGCTTATTCTCTACAAAACGAGTTTCAATTTGGATTATTCCAAAAAATCACCCGGCCAGGTGATATTAAGATATCTTCTTGATTATGCCCTGGAACGGAATTTTAAGGCGCTTGATTTTGCCCGTGGCGATGAGGGTTATAAAGATAGATTTGCCAATGCCATCAGAAAAAGCAGACGTCTAATTATTTATAAGAACGGGATGGCAAAGTTTTTGGCGGATTCCTTTTTTTCTTTCCGGTATTCCAAGGCAGTAGATGTTATATATAGAAATAAATTTGCGCTGAGGATAAGGAAAAAGTTATTTTAGTCTGGATAATATGACTATTGAAACAAAAGGGTTTTGGAATTTTCTGCGCCATGCCAAATGGGATTTTCAAAATAAGAAATTCCATTATAAGCAGGCTTTTTATTCATGGATTCCGGGTGATGTGGGATTCATTTTAAGATATAGGCTTTATAAAAAATATTTAAAAGCGGTCGGTGAAGAGACAATTTTTTATGAAGGCGTTTATATCAGAAACCCCCAGAATTTATCGCTTGGCCATCATTGTGCGATTGGCGTAGATAACGCTTTTCAGGCGGCGGGGCATCTAATTATCGGGGATTATGTGATTTTCGGTCCCGGCGTAAAAATATGGACTTCAAACCATATTTATGCTGACCCCAATGTACCGATTTTGGAGCAGGGTTCTGAATTTAAAGAAGTATCTATCGGCGATGATACTTGGATTGCCGCCAATGCCTTCATTATGCCCGGCGCGAAAATTGGAAAGGGATGTGTCATTTCCGCGGGAGCAGTGGTAGGCGCTAAACTATATAAAGATTACTCCATTTTGGCGGGCAATCCGGCTCGTGTTATTGGTTTCCGTAATCAACAAACACCAACGGCGCCGCCATCGTCGGCCTCTGGTAAGGAAGAGTGACAATTTTATTTTACAATAAATATGCAGGATTCCCCCAAAATCAATATTGCTTATATTATCGATGAGATTCCCAGTCCCAATGGCGGCACCGAGGGCCAGCTGTTGATGTTGCTTAGAAACCTTGATAAGTGCAAATTCAGTCCCCATCTTGTAGTTTTGCGCGGTTCAGAATGGCTTGAAAACAGCGGGCTGGATGTGAATATAAAGGTGCTTGACCTTACAAAACTGCTGAGCCTGAAAGCAATACGAAAGCTCTTTGTATTTCGTAAGTTCTGTCAAGCCAATCGGATTGAAATAATTCAAACATATTTTAATGATTCCTTTATCTTTGCAGTGCTGGCTGGAAAATTTGCCGGAGTAAAGACGATAATCTCTTGTCGAAGAAATCTTGGCCCTGGTTTCTGGGGGAGAAAGTCACTTCTTTTTTTCTTTCGTCTGTTGAAATTTATAACCACAAAATATTTGGCCAACAGCCAAGCCACGAAAGAATCAATAGTCCAATTTGAAAGTATTCGACCGGAACGGGTTGGGGTAATTTATAATGGCCTAAATTTGGAAAGGTTTGCAGGAATGACAGAATCTTTCCGAGAAGAATGCCGGCAAAAATTTGGTTTTGTTCAATCGCATTTTGTCATTGGTATGGTTTCGCATTTTCGTCCGGAAAAAAATATTCCGCTGTTCATAAAGGCAGGTGCCATAATTAGCAAGAAATTTCCGGCCGTTCGATTCATTCTTGTCGGCGGCGGTCCACTCGAGGAATCGATTAAAAGTCAGATAAAAGATATGGGGCTCGAATATGTTTTTCTTCTTCCGGGACCGATAATGGATGTCGTTCCATATTTGGCGGCGATGGATATTGCCTGTCTTACCTCTGACGGTGAGAGTTACTCTAATGCTATTATTGAGTATATGGCGGCTGGTTTGCCAGTAGTTGCTACGTCAGTTGGAGGAACTATTGAGGCGCTTCAAAATACGGGCATTCTTATCCCGCCCCATGACGAATCCGCCCTTGTCTCATCGATTCTGGGGCTTATAGAAGATCCGGTGCGGCAAAAAGAGCTGTCTGCCAAAGGAAAAAAAGAGGCCTTCGAGAAATATAGTGTCGAGAAGATGATCACTGAGTATGAAAATGTTTATGAGGATTTTATATGCCGGACCCCTCTATAAAAATCAGTATTATCTCTAATATTTATGGGTTGGAAAAAATCCGCAGAGAAGGATTAGAAATAGAGTTTTGTCACTATCCGAAGGGGAAATGGAAAGTACTCGTGCTGAAAAAGGCATATCTCTTTCTGGTATTGATGAAAGACACAGGCGGCTATCAGAATTACCTTCATCTTCGTTTGGAGCAATTCCGTGCAAAGGCGGTAGATGCAAGGTCTCTTATGGAAACAATTCGGCAGGCCCTTTCGATTCCTGATTTCAAGATTCGCTGCGGGAGTCAAGGAAGAAGAATCGTTGCCGAGAAGTTCAACTTCGATGCACAAGTCAGGCAGATAGAGGAGATTATCGAACGCTATGTATGACAACCTGTTTCGAGCCGGGGAGTCCCATATCCCGATTGAGGCTTTGAGGTCCGGACGATGAGCGCTGCGTCAAAGTCAAACATACCCAGGGTGAAGGTTCTCACCGATATCCACTCCCTCGCGGACTTCAGCACAAACGATCTCATAATTTCGATTATCCCTCTCCCCAAGGGAAAGTCTCGGCTTGTCAATGTTATCAAGAGCTTCATGGCGTCTTTCTCATGCGACTATATACTACTGAATTTTTCCCCCCTTGAGCTATTCTTGCTGGCGCTTTTCAAGATATTGATACCGGTGAATCGAGCCAAACTTGTCTCGTTGGATCTCATCCTTACGGTTCCAACGAGCGCTCGAGATCAGCTGATACGCCCACTCAAGGTAATGCTGTTGAAGAGAGTGTACCGATTTCTGATGTATTTTAAGAACACTACCGGGTATCAAAAACTCTATCGTATTGATCCGGGCAAATTCACATACATACCGTTCAAGATTAACTCAATTGAGCTTGTGCTAAAGCAGCAAATATCGGATCAAGGGTATATTTTCTGTGGCGGGAAGTCACGTCGGGATTTCAGCACATTATTCAGGGCCGTAGAGGGACAGCCGGTATCTGTTCGAGTTGTGACCCCGACTAACGATCGAATTGCAGAACATGGATCCTTTCTGGACTCGTCTCAACTGCCCGCCAATGTCCGGGTAGTGCATGACGATGGAACTCCCCAGTCGTTTTTGAACCACATGGCCGCAGCTCGCATGGTCGTATTGCCTATTAAGAAAAATAACCTATCCGCTTCCGGATTGGGCGTGTACATTTTGGCCATGGCCCTCAAAAAGTGCGTCATTATTTCTGCGGGGCCGGGCGTGGATGATAATCTTACCGGTGAACAAGCCATCATTGTGCCGCCGGAGGACCCTGCCGCCCTGCGGCTGGCGATTCTGAGGGCGACTCAGGATGACGAGTACAGAAATCTGGTGGCAGAAAACGGCTATCGCTATGCCATGTCTCTTGGCGGAACCAAGCAACTCGTCGCGTCAATTGCCTTGTGGCTGGCTTCCGATTATGCTCAAAAAGTCACAATCAATTCCAACTTGAAGTAATGAACTATGCGAAACCGTACCGGCGACGGTAATGCGCTGGCTATTGGCGGGAATCATTTTATTCATGCGTGCCGAAGAAATATCGATATTACGACGATCCTGATAATAATCGGATTTATGGGATGACCGGTGGTCCGATGGGCAGGGAAAAGCGCAAAAGGTTATATTACTGACGGCACTGATGGTCTGGTGGTGGATGCTGGCGATGTAGAAGCATTACGCAGCAAAATTATTTTCCTTTTGAATGATATATCATTAGCCAAAAAAATCGGTGAAAATGCTCAAAAAAAGGCACAGCAACCATAATATAGAACCCTCAATAATCAACAATCAATATATAATATTATTTTCTATTTGACATACGAATAATAATATGCCATAATTCTTTAACCTTAAGGGTAGGAGGAATTAATGGCGCGTCCCAAAGAAGTTATTGA
>JAGVEJ010000034.1 GCA_020058225.1 Candidatus Zixiibacteriota bacterium
AGTATTGGAGCCTGATTGATACCATTAACCGTTATCGTAACTATCTCCGAATCGACCGCCGCAGAATCATCAGTGGCATAAAATGTCACATTATAAGATCCGGCCTGCGTGAAATCCGGTGTCCAATTGAACGTCCCCGTGCCATTGGCATGATCAATAAATGTGGCTCCCATGGGCAATATAGAAGTTGTCAGAATCGGGACACTCTCAACATCGGTCGCCGAAATCCCAAAATTAAGATTGGCTCCTTCATCGACATTTCTTGGACCAACGGGATCGAGCGTCGGAAGTTGGTTTACTTGCGCCAAGGCATTTGATGGCAAAATCATATACAACGCCAGACCGCATAGCAATACTATTAACAATATGCCTGAATATCTTTTATTATTTATCATAGTGGGTCTCCTCCATTCCTATTTCAAAAGAAGCATCTTTCTGGTTTGGGCCTTATCGCCTACTTGCAGACGATACAGATAAATGCCTGTGGAAACCGGCCTGCCATCATTATCTCTTGCATCCCAGCCAACGGAATGATGTCCTGCCGTGACAGCATAATCGACCAGTGTCTTCACATGCTGACCAAGTATATTATAAATATCTAATTTTACATTTTCGATCCGGCCGCCGCCTTCATGTTTAATATCAAATTCAATCCGCGTATCGGGATTGAAAGGATTGGGATAGTTCTGATAAAGGGTGAAGCTTGACGGCACCACCGGTGAACTTCCTTCAACGGGGATTTCCTTCGCATTCGGACTGGAAAGGACCGCATCGGTTATTTTAATATGAGTCTGATCATCGGCGCTGAAACCCCGCTTTATATTGGCGGTCAGGCGAACAATATCGGATGCGCCTTTGGGAATACTATTTTCCGGTTTCCATGGTTGTTGTGTATAGATAAGCATCCTCATTCGACCGCGGTGGTCATCATTATATACAAGAATAAAAGCTCCGGTTAAATCCGCCAGTTCCGGGCGTTGCAGTTCCATAACTTCGGGATCATAATCAATCTGAAGCTGGATACCCGCGACATCCTCTGGAAATTCCCCTGTGACATTCAGTTTGGTTAACTGTCCGGGCGAAAGGTCCCCGTGCTCTATTTTCATTGAAGCGAATAATCCATCCGTGCTATTGTTCTGTATCGGTGATGGGCTGACGGGCAATCCGAAAATTAAATTTACTATGCCGACCAGGTCAATAACGTTGACATCAATATCACGCACCACATTGGCCGTTGCAAAATTGCGCGGAGGCAAACCATAAGTGCCGACTATATAGGCAACCACGTTGACCAAATCGGCAACATTGACTTTCTTATCAAGGTTGACATCGCCGTAGTTATCAACCTGAACAATACCGGAATCGGTTCTCAAAGTTAATGATGGAATCGCTGGGTTAGGATCAATCGATTCCCAAGCATCATAGAAATGAACCCAATAATCGCCGGGAGTAGCTTCAGAATCAATTCTCATATAAGCATTCAAAATGGCCGACCCGGAGCCGGAGAGTATTTCTTCATTATCAAGACCAAAGGTAACTACTCTCACCGTGTCCGGCACTTGACCGATATTTTCATAAACTACATATTCCGGCGTTCTATCCGTCACCACCAGAGAATCAATTCTTACAACCTGACTCGGATATGACATATCAAATTGCACGCCATAAACCGTTTTTGAGGTCGCGAGATCAATTGGCATAATAATGGGAGTCGCTCCCGGAACACCGCCCACCGGCGCCCCGCCATAGGTTGAGGTTGTGAATAGTCGGTCAATATCAAGAACATTAACCGTAATGGAAACGGTTCTTATACTTGAATTGGCGCTATGTTCATCTGTAGCCTGAAAATCTATGGTGAAATTCCCTGATTGCGCAAATGATGGTACAAATCTGAATGTCCCCGAAACGTTTGCCGTCCCCGTTACCGGATTGCTCGGCAAAAATTGGGCATTGGTAGGAAGGCCGATAGCCCTCAAAGACAACTGGTCGCCATCAGAATCAGTCGCCGATACCGTAAACCTAACCGAATCGCCTTGATATATTTCATACGCCGATGGAATAATAGCCGCAACTGCGGGCGCATGATTTCCGGCCGTGGAACAGCAGGTATCCGGACAGGTGTCACTCGGACATGGGTCGATGACTACTGCCGGAGTGTCAACCGTGAAGGTTGCCCGGCCGGTTATGCTGGGGTAAATTAATATAAGGCCGGTCGTATCACTAAAATTGTTCATCCTTCCGCTCTGGCCGGCTATGGTATCCCATGGCTCATCCCGCAAGGTTATTGTTGTTGAACCATTCATAGGAGCATTAGAAGATACTCTAAAATAGAGCTTCATGACTTCTCCCACAGTATCGGTCTTGGGCGCCAAATAGGCATAGGGAAGTGCTCCTGAATAATAGAACAAAATATTGCCTGCCTCGCGATTTGCCACATCCGAGGCTACAGCATGGCTTGCCAAATAATAGCCATTTTGGCTATTCATCCACCTGCCGCCTGATGGCACTATACTATCGGTAAAAACAAATGTCGTCTCCGGCAATGCCTGACTAATGGAGTCTATTATTGTATCTGTCGCCACTACTACGGGGTGAAGATATGTTGTATCATAGATGAATCGGATAGTTATCCCACCCAAAGCGTAGCTATTCCGTATCTGAACAGGCATCGCGATTATGGAATCATTCAATCCACTAAAATTCCCGAGGTCAATTTTATGATTAACAGTATCAAGGAGAACTTGAGCCTGGGCATGATCTGCCGCTATGCCGCCTATAAGAAAAGGCAGAGCTATCATTAAAATGGATATAATCCGGCGTAAAGACCAGACAAATTTACGTTTAACAAAACTATTAATCACATGCATTTTATCCACCTTATCTATTTAAGAAACATCATTTTTCGCATTGAAGAAAACTCGCCCGTCTTTAACTCATAAAAATATATTCCGCTCGAAACCGTGCTCCCCCGCCCATCCAAACCGTCCCACATAATTTCATGATATCCCGCCATATATTGACCATCTGCAATTGTCCTGACTTCCCTGCCAAGAACATCATACACAGTAAGCTTAACCGCCGATGATACCGGCAGATTAAACCTGATAGTCGTTGAAGGATTAAAAGGATTGGGATAATTCTGACAAAGCTCGAATCCATTCGGCAACTCAGAACCGGATCCATCTTTCAGCGATATTGGCAACATATATCCTTCGCTCGAGGATACTTGAATATCTTCCAATTCATAATCAGATAAATTTTCAATGGAGAAAATTTCACCCTGCCCGGCGGTCATACTATTACCGCTCTTGCTGTATATTAAAATTCTTATATAATCACCGTCATTTCTTGATTCAAAAATCATCTTCGATACTTGCTCCCCGGGCAAAATAGAGGAGCTTTTTAATTTACTTTCCTTGCGCTTCATTGTTACAAAAATGCCGCCTAAATCCACGGGTGAATCATAATTTAAATTTAGCTTGCCGTCAGATACTTGAAGCGCCACATCCACATTAATATTATCATACCTCTGTTTTAATGCCCCAATTCCGGCCAATCTATTAATAAGATATACCAGATCGGCTACCGTAGGCGCATACCCATCCTGATTGACATCGGCATTAGCTCTTTGTACGGCATTAAACGGGAAAGCCGCCGGACTCAAAAAATAACCGGTCAAGTAAATGGCATCTCCGATTTCGTAAGGAATACTATTTAAATTGATATCTCCGATATCATTGGCGGTCACCGCAAGAATCGAGACATATCCGTCATAATATAAAATCGAAGATTGCGGTATCTTTCCCCCGACCGAATCGGTCATAGTATTGTCGTTGTAATTCAAAAAATCTCGAAAAACAAATCTCAATGGTATCGAAAATCCGGAGAAATTTTGATCATTGGTGGCATAAAATAAAATTTTTGCCACCGGGCCATTTCCCGTTGGAAGATTTCCTATTACAGCGCCTCCGGCAACATCCGATATTCCAACCAGCCGCACATCGCCCGGCATTCCCTTATTATCAATATTATATGTGAAATATTCAAAATTTTCCGCTCTCGTGCCCGCCTTTGAAATCGACGATAATATCAATCCGGTAAAATCATAATTAAAAAGAATATCAAATCCGAAAATCGGAACCCGATTATCCAAATTAATATTAATCAAAGCTTTTTCCATCGGATAAGTCGAAACGGTATCTATGGTCAGAGTATATATATCAGTTTGTATAACTTGCAGATTAATATTGACCGTATCGGATACGCCAAATTGGTCAAAAAGCGTCACGCCAACTTCATAAGTTCCCATATCATTATAGTTTGTTGGCCAAACAAAAGTCCCTGGATTGGTCTGCGTAATAACTGAACTGCCGGGAGCATTTAATAACCGCCAGGTAAGTTTATCATTATCAGGATCAATGCCGGCCAAATCAAACCGCATCGTATCTCCGGCCAAAACATTATAGAATAACGGGGAATTGATTATCGGCTTTCTATTTATATTGGAAACAAAAACCTTGAAGGATATTATGGATGAATTCTGCCCGTCGCTAGTACGAATCGTTACACCAAAAGGCGAAGCCGATGATGAATAAGGGCCGTTATATTCCGGCGCCCATTTAAATGTCGCATTCCCATTCCCATTATCAAACAAAATCGAACCATGCGGGTGAGATATGGATTGAATGGCTATCGGATCATGCTCATAATCAGATGCAAATATATTCACCGCAAGGCTTTCCCCTTCGGAAATATATTTATTGGCGATCGGCAAAATATAGGGAGCCGTATTGGCGGCCATACCCAGCTCGCCGACCAAATTCAAGATGGCCGCAATAATCAGTAAACCAAACGATTTTTGCCTAATTCTATAAAACATATCCACCATAAACGGTTTTCGCCGCATCTCATTCGAGCAATAATCAGACCAACTTAAGCCTTATTATTGCCCTTTCAATTGCCAGTCAATTAACCTGCAATTTATCTGTTTCTCTTCCCTTTACGACCTCCAATCTTTCCTTTTTCTATTGGAGCGCAAAGAGTTATAAAATATTTTCGTCCCCTCCCAATTCAATACCAAAAATCAAATAATTAACCCCTGAAAATAAGAAAATCTGCCTGATAATAGTGAGGTGGGTATTTTTGAATCTCTATTACCCTGCTTACCTGATAGATGCAAATGCTTGCATGGAAATAGAGAGGCGGCGATCCTTGCCTGAAAAACAAAAAAGCCCAAAAGCTTCTCTTTTTGATTAAGATTATGACTTTCGGGAACCATTAAAACCATCCTACTTCTTTTCAACCCAAACAATTATTCATTATCTACTTATCAGTTAGTTACTCTCCTCTTTTTTTTAATCGAGAGAGAGGGGAAAACCCTCTCCCTCGAAAAATATGGTTACTACTTCAAGAGTACCATCTTCTTAGTAACAGAATACTGGCCGGCATCGACTTTATAGAAGTAAATACCGGAAGCCTGTGTGGAGGCATCCCAAGTAATCTGATGTGTACCGGCTTCGTTATAGCCGGAGGTCTCGAACACTTTCTGACCGGCCACGTTATAGACACTGACTGACCAGTTGGAAGCAACCGGCAGAGCCAACTCTATCGTGGTGGCAGGGTTGAACGGGTTCGGGAAGTTCTTCACGCCAAAGGCGCTCGGTACAAGTGAAACCTTATACGCACTACCATAGTAGTCGGCGGCTTCAATTGACTTAATAGTACCATTAGCATTCAGAACGTTACCGGTGAAGGAAGCGCCCTTCTCAAAGCTGTAAACGAGAACATGGGTGTTACCGTCACGAACGGCTGACTTGATCTCCATGTTGCCAGCGCCATCGGCCAATGTAACATCAACCGAGCCGTTGAACACAAAGTAAGCCGCACCAATGACCTGATCCACACTCACGACCGAACCGTTGGTCATGAAATTAGCTGTGGTGGCATACGGTGACAGCTTGGGTAGCGGGAGAGCATCGCCAATGATGACACGAATCAGATAAACAAGATCGGCCACTGTCAACACGATACCGTCGCCGTTGATTTCGGTAGCCGCTATCTGACCTTCATCGTTAACCGTGAAGGCTGCCAAACCGGCAATAAAGTAGTTGGTAAATACAACCGCATCACCAATTTCATTGGCAATGTTGTTCAAGTTGACATCGCCGCGAGCGTCGATCGAGTCGGCGCAAACGATGTCGATGGCTCCATCATAGAAATCGACGAAGCGAATAGCTGTCTTAGGCTCCTGCCCAAGGCAAATATCCGGGGCGCCATAATATGACGGGAAGTCATGAGCCGGATTGGTGATGTCGCCGGCCATGAAGTCATATACATAGCGGGAAATAGCAGTCTTGACCTCAAGAGGATCATCCGAACGGAAGCGCATCGCTACGGCGTTGTCGCCG
>JAGVEJ010000193.1 GCA_020058225.1 Candidatus Zixiibacteriota bacterium
ATCACATCTTTTATCCGGGGGATTTCATCACGAGGCGGATTTTTCTTCGAACATGAAAGAATGATTAAACTTAATGCCAAAAATATTATTATAATATTTTTCATAATATCATTTACTCAATACTTTTTTGAAAATTATAAAATCCATTTCCTTCTTTAATTATCAAATTGTTCTTCTCTAATTTATCAATCACCCCCAAAACCACCTGTCCCCAAAACCAATATAACGCCCCCCGGTATTTATCACGATTATTACCTTCCATTATAATTTCCGATACCGCTTCTTTGAATGGTGCGATAATTTTATCAGCCCCATCGGCCAGGACAGACAATGGCTGGGCAATTATTGTGTCGTCGTAACTATAAAGTACTGGGAAATTATTTCCAGAGAAATTCCAGTAATAGTCGCCTGCGATTTGACCATAGGAAATATCCACAGGGGCACATTCAAGTTTTAGGTTCCCAATTGAAGTATAAAATCTTTCGCCATCACTATCTATGAGATCATAAAAGAATGTTCCTGGTTTCTCCTTAATACCGGATACCAGATACATAAATTCACCCATGTCCGCGCGGCAAGGATTGGATTTGTTGAATATATCAAAGGAAATGCCGTTATTTATAAAATTTACTCCCAAATGCCGCCAAAGCAGAAGACCTAAAATGGTTGGATATTTATGGTAAAGCGCTGAACCTGGATCCATTATATTATCCTTATCTCTGGTAAATTTCCCTTGCGAGGCAAGAGTCGTAAGCAAATTATCATACTTGGGCAGATTGGATTTTATCTGATCGAATACTTTATCAATGGCGTCATCTATGACTGGCTTCAGGGCAATAATATTATCTTTATCCAATACGGCAAAATTCAGGAGGACTTCCTGACCGGAACGACGCAGAAGCCCCTTGCGAGAGAGCGTTTCTACCAAATAATCAATATAGACCGATTCCGCTCCGGTAATTTGTGAGATTTCCGAAAGGTCTTTACCCTCCTTTATCATGGTTAGAAGCGCCAATGTGAGTTGATTATCAAAAATTTCAGTCCTATCGACAAACATGGGCAGTTCAAATCCTCTATCTAATAATACCTGCATCTCAGATGGGGCCGCAAAGGTCGAGGTATATTCCTTGGAGTGAAAAATTTGCGATTCAAAAAGAGGATCGAGGGTATCTACAACCTCATAGAAAGAAAGTTTCACTTTCAAGACCCCATAGTTACCGGGAATTTCAAAAGGAATTTGCAGGATAGAAGAGTTGATTGATTCAAGAAAGAAAGACTTGATTCGGCTCCGTTTGGGATTGATGGAACCGCCGGAATACTCAATATCCGTTTTGACAGTGACTATTTTATAGGCATAGTCTAAATTTGTAACTTTTGCTTTGGCAATTTGATTTCCCCATGTTAGAGATGAAATGGCTATGTCATTTACATTCAGATCTCCGGCCCACGATGGAAATGCAAAAATAAGCAATATTAATACAGCTATAATCAATTTGGTCACATTGGGTTTCATTTATCACTCCTTTTATCATATTTTACAAATTTCCCAGCCAATTGTCCACAGGCCGCTTCAATATCGCCTCCACGGCTCTTTCTAATTGTGACGGCTGGCACTCGGGGATACAGTAATTTCCCAAATTCGTTTACTTTTTCCTCCGATGGTCTTCTATATGGCGACCCCTGTATCGGATTGTATGCCAACAAATTAATTTTACATGGAACACCCTTGATGAGATTAGATAGATTTTTTACATCATCAATGGTGTCATTAAATCCATCAAAGAGAATATATTCGAAAGTTACCCTTCTTTTTCTGGCTCGTGCGAAATATTTGGCCGCTTCCATTAAATCTCTCAAAGGATAGGCCTTGATCTTTGGCATTAGACAAAGTCTTTTATCATCTGTCGCCGCATGCAGAGAAATGGCAAGATTGACCTTTAGCCCAGAATCTGCCAATTTATAAATTTGAGGGATTATTCCTATTGTCGAAACAGTTATTTTCTTGGCCGAAAGCGATAATCCTATCTCCGAAGAAATAATTCTAATTGAAAAAATCATATTATCATGATTCAAGAGAGGTTCTCCCATTCCCATAAAAACTATATTTTCAAAAGCATTATCCCCATATAAATCACGAAGATAAAGCAATTGACCTATTATCTCGCCGGCGGTCAAATTTCTCATAAATCCCATCTGACCGGTAGCACAAAAGCCGCATGTTAATGGACATCCAATTTGACTTGATACACAAACGGTCGCCTTATCTTTATCGGGTATTAAAACGGTCTCAATATATTTGCCATCATGCAGAGTGAAAAGAAATTTCTGCGTTCCATCAATCGATTGCGATTTTTTTGCGACAGAAAGACCAATAAATATATATCCCTTCGCCAATTTCTGTTGAACCCTTTGAGGGAGATCGGACATTTTCTTAAAATCGGATTGTCTGAGACAATAGAACCATTTAAAAAGCTGACGCCCCCGATACTTTGGTTCGCCAAGCGCCAGCATCAGGTTTTCCAACTCGCCTATAGTGCTACCAAGGAGGTTAATTTTCTCCATTGGTCTCAATTTAATCTGATTACTCTATTTTTCAAGGGAATTTATGGGCTAAAAATACTTTAAATAAATAAAGGCGACAGGGCACGCATCCTGTCGCATAGAATTTTGAATAGACCGTAAATCTTAACGTTTGCCGGTGGACATCAATATAATATTGATAATTTCAAGCAATCTTTCGCAAGAGAAAGGCTTTTTAATGAACATATCCCCGCCCACCTTAAAGGAGCGCCCCATATCATCGTTGCGATCCTTTCCGGTAAGAAAAACCACCGGAATATTGGCCGTAGCCGGGTCGTTTTTTAGCTCATTACAAACATTATAACCATCGGTCCCCGGCATCATGATATCCAATAGGATAACATCCGGTTTGATGGTTTTAGCCCTTTTTAGCCCCTCTGCGGCAACATTATCCACAAAAACCTGATGGCCGGCATTCGCGAGAAATGCTTCCACCACATCGGTAATCTGAGGTTCATCATCGATTACCAGAATTTTGGCCGCCGATACTTTTTGTGCAATTGGCATAAAATCTCAAATTTTCTTTTTCACTGTTGTTTTTTATCGGCAGAAAATGATTATTAATTAGGGAATAATTGAAAAATCGGTCGGATTGAGAGAAAAGGGTAATCCTAATAAAATTCAGGGCGTCTATCATCAAACACGCCATTTCTTGACGTAACTTCTTTATTATCAGCAAGTTTTGGATCCACAACGACCGCAACAAATCCCTTCTCAGTCCCCAATTCTGCCAAAACCTCGCCATTGGGAGCAATTATGCGCGATTTCCCAATAAACTTCAGCCTTGAACCCGTACGATATTCTTCCCCCACTCTATTGGCCGTGGCAGTATAGACACAATTCTCAAGCGCCCGGGTTATCATAGCATCGGGACAATGCGGCATAACCAGATTTGATGGATGGCAAATAATCTGCCCCCCTAAAAGAGCCAATTTGCGGGCGGCCTCCGGAAAACGCCAATCAAAACAGATCATTATTCCTATTTTGGCATCTCGGTATTGAAAAACACTGAACCCGGTCTTTCCCGGTGAAAATATATTCTTTTCAGTATCAAAAAGATGCATCTTTTGGTAAAGATGATTTTTTTCATTGGGAGCGATGGCCAATGCGGAATTAAATACCTCATTACCGACCCTCTGTGGAAAACCATATATTATCAAAGCATTTTTTTCATGAGATAATTGCTTCATAGCCTCAAATGTATAACCGTGTTCTAATTCATCAGCGAGCGATAAAGCCTCAGTCTTATCAAGAAATTGATATCCGGTGGCAAATAATTCCGGTAGCACAAGTAAATCAAAATCCTTGCTTTTGATGGCACCAAGAAGGTCGCTGATATTGTTCTCAATAGCGCCAAATATTGGATTATTCTGAAATATGGCAGCAATCATGCATTCCTCGCATAATGAGCAAATGTATCACATGATACAGAATCAATAAAGTAATTGCAACGAGTTTAATATAAATCTATATTGGGTTTTATGATAGAAAATGAGCAAAAAGCGAGGAAATTCAAGAGCATAGTCACCAACCGCAAAGCATTTAGGGACTATGAAATCTTCGAGAAGCGAGAAGTGGGAATTGAACTGATGGGTAGCGAAGTCAAATCCTTGCGGGCGGGAAAAGTTAATCTGTCTGACTGCTATGCCGCGGTGGAGCATGGAGAGATAATTCTTTATAACCTGCATATTTCTCCCTATGAAATGTCCGGAAAGCAGGGGCATGAACCGCTCCGCCCGCGGAGATTGCTTCTTCACAAGCGCGAAATCCGCAAGCTTTTTGCCGCCACTGAGGAAAAGGGATTCACTCTTATTCCACTGAAAATATATTTTAGCGGCCCCTACGTAAAAATAGAACTGGGAGTTTGCCGCGGGCGTAAAATGTACGATAAGCGGGAAAGAACTGCTCGAATGGAAGCGGATCGAGCCATTCAACGAGCCATGCGTCGAAAAACCAAATAACTACAATGCGAATTATTTTCTATTTATTCATAATATTTTTCTCTTTATGTGCTATGCCTGTTATTAAGGCATCTGAGATTTCATTACAGATGGCCGGAGGCGTGGAAAAGATATCATCATTTTCTGAAGATGGCATCACCTATTTTTCCATGTCACAATTGGCATCACTTTTGGGAGATCGGCTTGATTGGGAGCGGGCCGGACTTTCCATAAAATATAAATCCGACCGAAATGAACTAATCTTTTTTATTGGTTCCCCTTTTATCCGAACCAACGATTCTGTGGCAAACATTACCTATCCGGCCATATTAAGAAATGGGCAGTTATATCTTCCTGCAATAACATTTATTCAAGTTTTCGACAGGATCAGAATTGAACAAATTTCATGGAACGAAAACGACAAAATAATCAGATTTGATTCTGAATGGTACACCATAAATGATCTGACCTTTTCCCCCAAAGCTAACGGATTATTGATTGAAATATTCGTCTCCGGACCAACCAATTATGAAATATTTCCATCAGATGGGAATTGGATAAATATCACCATACCGGGAGGGACAATCAATCAACGCCAGATACTGTCCCATAAATCCAGTGAATTCCTTCTTGATTTAAACGCTTATCAGCTTGATGGCTCAGCCCAATTATCTCTCAGACTACGCCGGCAAATTGGGAAAATTGCTCACCGCTTCCAGCCAAGCCCAGACCGTATTCAAATCTCAATGATAGATACATTGGCCTCCATTATATCAAACAAAGAGGATGAATCCATCGGTCCGGATAAGCTGATTGACCGCATTATTCTTGATGCCGGACATGGCGGAAGCGATTTTGGAGCTATCGGACAGAAATCATCCCGAGAAAAAGATATTGTCCTTGATATCGCCAAACGCTTGGCCAAACTGATTAGGAAAGAAAAAATATTCGAGGTTGTCCTCACTCGAGAAAAGGATGAAGCCATTTCTCTTCAGGATCGCACCAAAAAAGCCAATGACGAACATGGTGATATTTTTGTGTCGATTCATGCCAATGCCTCATTAAAAAAAATTGCCCGAGGATTTCAGGTATTTTTCTTGGCGCCGGCTAAAAATGATTCAGCCCGGGCGGTAGCCCAGCTCGAAAATGCGCCATTTTTGTCCGAAACAGGACCATATAATGTAGATGAAAATGATGAAATTGGGTATATAATCAGCGACATGATACAAACCGAATTCCAGGTCGAATCCGCCGATTTGGCCGCTATGGTCGATAAAGAATTCCGCAGGAGTCTCGCTGAAACATCGGCGCGCGGCATTGATCAGGCCGGATTTTATGTCCTAAATGGAGTATTTATGCCGTCAATACTTGTGGAAACAGCTTTCCTGACTAATCGTGAAGATGAAGACCTATTAAATGACAAGGATTTTAAACAAAAGGTTGCTGAATCCATATATGAAGGATTAAAACGATTCAAAGCCAAATATGAGAATAATTAATGACTAATGAAGAACTGCAAAATAGACCAATAGGGATATTTGATTCCGGAGTCGGGGGATTAACTGTTGTTGCCGAAATTTTTAAACTTCTACCGGGAGAAAATATTGTCTATTTTGGCGACGTTGGACGGACTCCATACGGCGGCCGTTCAAAAGATATTATTACACAATTTACGCGGCAGGATATCAGTTTCCTCTTAGAACATAGGGTAAAATTTATAATCGCCGCCTGTAATTCCGCCTCGGCAGTGGCTCTGGAGACAGTACAGAAGGAATTTGACATCGGAATGCTCGGCGTAATAGAGCCGGGCGCAAGGGCGGCATTAAATTACACCAAAAATAATCGCATAGGTATTATCGGCACAATCGCCACGATCGGTTCAGACAGCTATGTCCGGGCAATTCATACCCATAATAATAAAGTGAAAGTGTTTTCGCTGGCGTGTCCGCTTTTTGTACCGCTGGTTGAAGAAGGATATATCGAAAAAGAAGCGACCTATTTGATTGCCAATGACTATCTTAAGACATTAAAAGATGTTGATATTGATACACTGGTTTTGGGATGCACCCATTACCCGTTATTGAAAAATGTTTTGAAAGAAGTCATGGGACCAAAGGTGAGATTGGTGGATTCAGCCGAAGAAACAGCATGCGAAATTGCCGCAGTCCTTTCGGTAAGAAATCTTATCCGTCCTGCCGGAGGCGATGTAACTCATAAATTCTATGTATCCGATGTACCGGATAAATTCACCCAAGTGGCTCAACAATTTCTTGGGCGAAGCATCGGCAATCTCACCAGAGTTGATATAACCAGATATTGATATGAATATAATCATCGCCATAATTATAACTGCCGGCATTTTAACCGCGCTCTTTATATGGATATTCAAGACATTTTCAAAAAAAATCGAGACCAATGTCCTATCCAAAATAGAAGATTCATTTGGTCGGGCGGCATTTGAGGCCCTTGCAAAAAATTCGGATGTATTTTTAAATATGGCGGGCGATAAATTTGCCGGTCAATCCGAAGCTAACCTCCGCGAATTAACCGCCAAGAAAGAGCTTATTGATAATACTTTGCTTCAAATGAAAACCGAATTGGAGAAAGTGCAAAATATAATTGGAAGCTTCGAGAATGACCGAAATGAAAAATTCGGCGCCTTATCCAATGGGCTTTCGGCACAGCTTGCTCAGACCGAAAAGTTGAGAGAGATTACCAACAAATTAAATGCCGCTTTATCAGATACACGCTTGAGAGGAATATGGGGACAACGCATTGCCGATGATATTTTGAGGTTGGTCGGACTTGAGGAAGGAATTAATTATACTCAACAAAAAACCATGAATGGCTCCGCCAAAAGACCTGATTTTACATTTATACTTCCGGGCGGTAAGGTCATCAACATGGACGTTAAGTTCCCCCTTAACAATTTCAGGCTTTATATCGAGGATAGCAATGAAACCACCCGGCAAAATTATAAAAGCCAATTCCTCAAAGATGCTCGTATTATGATTAAACAGGTTATAACCCGTGAGTATATCAATCCCGATTCCAATACCCTTGATTGTGTTATTGTATTCATTCCACTTGAGCAAGCATATTCGTTCATTATGGAAAATGATACCTCTTTCATGGATGATGCCCTCAAAAATAAAGTGATAGTCTGCTCCCCTTGGACTTTATATGCCCTGCTGTCCGTAATCAGGCATTCTATAGATATTTTTAATCTCGAACGTTCGGCTGATGAAATACTGGAATTAATGAATGTCTTTTATAAACAATGGGGTAATTTTATCGGCAGTATGGATAAGATGGGCAAAAAGATTGAAGAACTTCAAAAGGAATATGAATCCCTTCTTACAACACGAAAAACCCAACTCGAAAAACCACTTCAACAAATTAATAATTTGTCAAAAAATAAAATGCCGGGGCGGGAAAATTTGGAATCGAACGGCGAGGGACAGTTCCCCTTGGGCGAATAAATCATTAGGGAAATATTATGGACCTTGTCAAATCCAAAATTGAGCAGGCAATTGAGATATTGAATGAACTCAAAATCGATTTATGGCTGATATTCTGTCGCGAATCCGATCTGATGGCGGATCCCTCACTGGCCTTGGTGGTGGGACATAAAGTTGTATGGCAATCAACTTTTTTCTTCTGCCGCACCGGCGAAACAATTGCCTTGGTTGGAAATTACGATGTCGCCGATTTTGAACGTTCCGGAAGATTTGAGAAGGTTCTCCCCTATGTTGAGGATTGCGGAAAAGAGATTAGGGAAATTATTCAAGAAATCGAACCTAAGCAGATAGCCCTTAACTTTTCGAAAAATAACGATGCCGCCGATGGACTTACCCATGGAATGTTTTTAACATTGCAGGATTATTTAAGGGGAACGGTTTATCGGAAGAGATTTATATCATCGGAAAATATATTGTCCCTTCTCCGTGGGAGAAAAACTGGCGAGGAAATAGATTTGATTTCATCGGCCGCATTCATGGCCGCCGATTGCTGGAAAAAATCAATAGCTGAGATAAAAATCGGAATGTCCGAAACAGAAATCGCCAAAATTATTGATTCCAACATCAAAAAACTGGGTGGAACCAATTCCTTTGAGACCATTGTCAATGCCGGAGCCAAAACCTCGCCCGGGCATGGACAACCCACCGATGCCATCCTTGAAGAAGGGGATTTATTGCATGTCGATTTTGGCGCCAAATTTGAAGAATACTGCTCCGATATACAGCGTTTGGCCTATTTCAAAAGAAAAAATGAAATCCTTCCCCCTGAATCACTGTTTTCGGCCTTCAACGTTATAAAGGAAATCATTGATGAGACATCCAAGCTCTATGTTCCGGGAGCGATAGGTTATAAAATAGATAATTTGGCCAGAAAGATGCTAAGAGAATCCAATTATTCTGAATATCAGCATGCGTTGGGACATCAAATAGGACGCTCGGTACATGATGGCGCCGCGATAGTAGGCCCACGGTGGAAAAGATATGGCAATACGCCCCAAATCCCGCTTGAAGATGGGAATACATTCACCGTAGAATTGGGGATTGAACTTCCCAAAATTGGATATGTCGGACTTGAAGAAGATCTGGTTGTAACCGAAAAGGGCGGGAAATTCCTTTGCCCCCGACAGACGGAATTAATTGTTTTATGAGAAAATATTTTTGGCTCTTTGCATCTCTGGTATATCTTTCTTTTCTTCATTGCGCTCCTCCAAAAGAAATTGGTACACCCCCAAAAAAGGAAGAAATGAAAAAATCCATCATAGACTGCCCACCGCAAAGATTATCAGTGCGTCCAGCGGACAGAAAGTTAATCCTCAAATGGGATACCACCTGCCCCGATAGCATTTTATTGTCGGGATATAATATTTACATACTTCCAAAACCGCTTCCGGAAAAATATCTGGGAATGAAATTACCTGATGATATCGTTCCCTTTAATAATACTCCATATCCGGGAGATACCGACCCTGAGGATAGTTTCGAGACTATGACCATCGAGAATCTTGATAATGGCGATGAATATTTTCTTACCGTAAGAACGGTCTATCCCGATGGGCATATTTCTTCCGCTTCAAGCGAAGCAAGCGCCATTTGCCGACCGGAAGGGACATTTACTCTGGCCTTTCGGTATGCCGATCTTAATGACGGTTTTTCATTTTCTCAGGGTAAATCGGTTCGGGCGGACGCCAGCGACAATGATTTGTATTTCTTTGAAAAAGACGGCATTAATTTTATCGCCTCCCCGCATCGCCTTAACGGATTTCTGCGCCATTCGGGACTATATTCGCTGGGAAAAACGGAAGACATCTATCAATATCCCAAAGTCGAAATTGACTTCCCGCCAGTTGAGAAAATACCCGCCCTCTTGGGGGAAAGTTATATAATAAAGACCGCTAATGCTCATTATGCCAAAATCCGCATTGAGGAAATATCCGGCAAGGGCAAAGAAAGAAAGTTGAAGATTAATTACACTTATCAAACCGTCAAAGACCTAATTAGATTTTGAAAAGGATATTCCGCCCTTAATTAATGCGGATTTAACCGCTCTATTATATACCGATTCTCACCTCTCCCCCATTATTTTGACCTTCTTCAGGAACCTTTAGCCAACAATACCGGTTAAATAACTTAAAATTAATCCAAATTTGCAGGTGACTGTAAACCTCGTAGGACGAACGGGAGGCCGAAAAAATGAGTGAACCAACAATTGCCGCAACCAGTCCCATGGCGCTGGAACTTGAACCGGGAACATATTCTTGGTGCCGGTGCGGGAGGTCCAAAAATCAACCATTTTGCGATGCTTCACATAAGGTAACAGATTTTACCCCTTTGGAATTTGAAATAACGGAAAAAGTGAGAAAATCGTATTGTCAGTGCAAACATTCAAAAAATGCTCCATTTTGTGACGGTACACATAAAACATTAGGAAAATAGGACAAACATCATTTTACATTTTTTAAAAAGGAGAAAATATGGCCATCAAAAATTCCATTAAACTTTCGGTTCTAATTCTGCTGTTGGCATCGATATCTTATGGCGCCGATACTTTTAAAATTGACCCCGTCCATTCTGCAATCGGCTTCTCGGTCAGGCATCTGGTGATCAGCAATGTGAAGGGAAATTTCACTGATTATTCAGGAACTATTGTTTATGATAGTCTGGATATTTCCAAATCTTCTGTAGAAATTTCCATAAAAGCCTCAAGCATCAATACTGATAATACCGACAGAGACAAGCACCTCCAAGGCCCCGACTTCTTTGATGCCGTCAAATTCCAGGAAATTGCTTTCAAAAGCTCCAAAATTGAAAAGAAAGATGGAATCCTTTATATAACCGGAAACTTAACCATGCACGGAGTCACCAAAGAATTGACCTTTCCCTTTTCGATTTTGGGGACAACCAATGATCCTTGGGGTAATTTTCGCATGGGAGCTGAAGCAGGACTTGAACTAAATCGCCAGGATTTTGGTCTGGCATGGAATAAAGCTCTTGAAACCGGCGGGCTTGTGGTTGGCAATGAAGTTAAAATTGAATTGAATATTGAGGCGGTAAAGCAGAAGTAGTGAAAAGTGTCGGGTTTCTCTCCGCCATCGGCGGATTTAGAACCCGACCTATTCTTATTTTTTGCCGCTCAATATTTTCGTCGGCAGAAATAATAGCGCTCTCAATAATTCCAATACTCCCTCCACCGCTATGCCGAGAATTCTGAATGGCAGAAGCAGTATCCATACAATCGGATAAAGAACCAGCGCCAACAACGCCAGCGGCCAACAGAAAACAAGCAAAATAAGCCAGAGAAAAAAATTGGTCATGTCTTATTATCCACTTTCCGGTAAATTAATAAAATACGGCGGTTGAATTTTCACTGTATGGCCGAATTAAAACTTTCTGCATTTTCATATTCATTTATTCAATTAAAGTCCCAGCCAACACTCTGCGAAAAATCGGAAAATTAATGTAAAACAACAGCACAAATTTTCTCTTTAATCTTGAGAAGCAGATAATTTTAGTATATCCTCAGCCGATTTAAAAAGGGGCATAAGTTTCCAAATCTCAACAAATATTGTATCAGAGTCTTCCTTGCTTTTTATTTGCAGATAATAGGGTTGCTTAAAAGCGATAAATTCATATTTGTCTGATTGCGGCTTTAACTCCAGGTTCACGATACCCGTAAGGCCTCCGCCGCCGATCTGAAATCCTTCGATACTACCATGCTCTAGCTTCACCAATCTTCTATCGTCGGAATTGGAGTTCCCCCGATTTGACGGACACGGAGTTAAGGTGTATCTTAGCCTTATGGAGGTGTCCAAATGGAAGGAAGACGCAAATATGACCGTCAATTCA